>SKWC01000009.1 GCA_007129145.1 Rubritepida sp. | reverse complement strand
CGCGTCGGGTCGTCCGATGCGCCGATGATCGCGATGGATCCCGGGCGGATCATCGGGTCGAGCGTCGAGAAATCCATGCGTTCCGTCCCGTGTGTCGTTTCTTCTCAGGCGTCGAGCAGGCGGCGGAAGATGCCCCGCGCGCGGTCGAGGTCGGCCAGCGCCACATGCTCATGCGGGGTGTGGGCCACGCCGATGCCGCCCGGCCCCAGCACTAGGCAGGGCGCGAGCTGTTGCAGTTCCGAGGCATCGGTGCCGAAGGCCACGGTGCGCGGGGCGGCGTTGGTGGCGCGCATCGCCTCGCGCACCAGCGGGTGGTCCTCAGGCAGCTCGGGCGGGCGGCCCTCGGCGGCCTCATGCAGGTGCAGGCCATGGGCGCGGGCGGCGGCGCGCATCGCGGCCACCACGGGGGCGGGGTCCACCTTGGCCGAGTAGCGGAACTTCACCACCGCGGTCGCGCGCGGCACGGTGACATTCGGCGCGGTGCCGTGGTTGTCCACCACCAGGTTGAAGTCGCTGAAGGGCGGGTCATAGGCCGTATCCTGCAGCGACGGGTCGGAGCGCAGCCGCTCGAACAGGGCGCGCACCTCGACCAGGAAGGGGATCAGCGCCCAATTCGCGTTCACCCCCTGCCCGGTCGAGGAATGCGCCTGCACCCCCTCGGCGGTGGCGGTGAACATGATGGAGGCGCGATGCCCGCGCACCGGCGCCAGCATGGTGGGCTCGGCCACCACGATGCCGCGCGGGGCCGCCTTGCGCACCAGCTGCGAATGCTCCGCGATCAGCCGCGCACCCTGCTTGGTGGTTTCCTCATCGGTGGTGATCAGCAGGGTGGCGCGCTCGACCTCCCGCGCGGCCAGGATGCAGGCAGCGACCGGCCCCTTCATGTCCACGCTGCCCAACCCGTGCAGCACGCCATCGGCGATGCGCCCGGACCATGGATCGTCGGTCCAGCCGGTGTCGGGCACGGTGTCCATGTGGCCCGACAGCGCCAGCCCCCCCGGCTCGCCGCGATGCGCGACCAGCACGCATTTCGCGACCCCCCTGGGGTCGGTGTAGTCGAGGCGCTCTACCTCGAAGCCGTCCAGCTCGGGCAGGATGCGCTCGGCCACCGCGATGTTGGAGAGGCTGCTGCGGCTGTCGATCCGCACCAGGTCCCGAGCGAGCCGCGCCAGGTCGTTTTCCATGACGGGCGAGGCTTGCCCGAACCGGCCCCGCGCGCAACCCTCCGCCCCGCATGACCCAGGCCCAAGAACCCCGATACCTCGACCCCCGCAGCGGACGCAGCTGGCCGCTGGATGCGCCGCGCTGGTGCGCCGATGATGGCGCGCCGCTGCTGCTGACCGACCTGCCCGGCATCGGGCGCGCGGACATCGCCACGGGGGTGCGCAGCCTGTGGCGCTACGCCGCCGCCCTGCCCTTCCTGCCCGCGCGGCCCATCACCATGGGCGAGGGCTGCACGCCCCTGGTCGAGGCCGCGATCCCCGGCGGCACGGCGCTGCTGAAATGCGAATGGTTCATGCCGACGGGCAGCTTCAAGGACCGCGGCGCCTCCGTGATGCTGTCCCTGCTGCGCGAGCAGGGGGTGCGGGCGGTGCTCGAGGATTCCTCGGGCAATGGCGGGGCGGCGGTCAGCGCCTATGCCGCCGCCGGGGGGATGGCGGCCACCATCTTCGTGCCTGAGAGCACCTCGCCCGCCAAGACGGTGCAGAGCCGCGCCGCGGGGGCGGCCATCACGCTGGTGCCCGGCAGCCGCCAGGATTGCGCCGAGGCCGCCGAGCGCGAGGCCGCGCGCATCTTCTACGCCAGCCACAACTGGCACCCCTTCTTCCTGCAGGGCACCAAGACCCTGGCCTATGAGCTCTGGGAGGATCTGGGCTTCGCCACGCCGGACCATGTGATCGTGCCCTGCGGCGCGGGCTCAAACGTGCTGGGCCTGTCCATCGGCTTCACGGAGCTGCTGCGCGCGGGGCAGATCGCGCGGATGCCGCGCATCTGGGCGGTGCAGCCGGCGAATTGCGGGCCCATCGCGCGCGCCGCCCTGGGCCTGCCGGCGCAGGAGGCGCGGCCCACCATCGCGGAGGGCACCGCCATCGCCAAGCCGTTGCGCCCGGGCGAATGCATCGCCGCGCTCAAGGGCAGCGGCGGTGGGGCGGTGCTGGTCGAGGAGGCGGCGATCGGCGCGGCCGCCCTCGCGCTTGCCAGCCGGGGCTTCTATGTGGAACCCACCTGCGCGCAGGCGGCGGCCGGCTTCGAGGCGCTGCGCGCCGATGGGCGCATCGGCGCCGCCGAGAGCGCGGTGGTGGTGTTGACCGGCACGGGGCTGAAGGCCACGCCCCGCTTCGCCGAACTTCTGGGAGTGGACATCGCATGAAGCGCGTCGCCCTGCTGGGCTTTTCCATCGAATCCAACCGCTTCGCCCCCACCGCCGGCCATGCGCAATTCGCCACGCGCTGCCTGCTGCGCGGGCCGGCCATCGTGACCGACGCGCGCGGCCCCGCCCCCCAGGCGCTGGGCGAGATGCCGGGCTTCGTGGCCGACATGGACGCCGCAGGCCCCTGGGCGCCCGCCCCCGTCCTGCTGGCCATGGCCGAGCCCGACGGCCCGGTGGAGCACGGCTTCTTCAACAGCCTGATGAGCGAATGGCGCAACGGGCTGCGCCTGCTGCGCGGCCGGGTGGATGGCGTCTATGCGGTGATGCATGGCGCGGGGCTGACCACCGAGCTCGACGACCCCGAGGGCGCGGTCCAGGCCCTGGTCCGCGCCGAGCTGGGCGAGATCCCCTTCGTGTGCAGCTACGACCTGCACGGCAATGTCAGCGACGCCAATGCCGCGCTGAACGACGCCTTCGTGGGCTACCGCACCAACCCGCACCTCGACATGCGCGCGCG
>SKWC01000164.1 GCA_007129145.1 Rubritepida sp. | reverse complement strand
GCTGCCGCAGCCCCACCACATCGAGCCCGCCGCGCAGCACCTCCAGCGTGCCCTGCCGGTCCAGCGCCGCGCGCAGCCTCTCCGCCAGCGCGGTGGCGGCGGCCGCGCCATGCGCCTTGTCCAGCGCCGCCCAGGCATCGGGCTGGGTGGCCTGCACCCAGGCGACGAGGTCCTCGACGAACAGCGCGCGCCGCCGGTCGTGCCGCGCCGCGGCGTCGGGCTCATACAGCCAGCCATGCGCGGCGAGATGCGCGCAGATGCCGTCCTCGAAGGCCAGTTCCTTGTGGATGCCGGTCACCCGCCCGCGCCCCGCAGATGCGGCATGACGGCCTCCCACAGCCGCTTCGCCGTCTCGGCCAGCGCGGCCTGGCCGGCGGGCCATTCCTCCTCCGGGGCGTGGTAGCCCTGGTCGAGGTCGGCGCGGATGAAGTAGCCGCGGTCCTCCGGCGGCGCGGCCCAGCGCAGAGGGCCGCCCACCGCCGCCTCGATCGCCGCCCGCTGCGCCTTCAGCGCTTCGTAGGCATCCAGACCATCGGGGGTGAACCAGAAGCCGACCCGCGCCGAGTGCTTCCGCACCGCGTAGTAGAAGCTGACGCCCTGGCGGCCCGCGCTGCCCCCCAGCCAGCTGCCGGTGATCGGCGCGCGCGTCGCCAGCGGCGCGCCGCAAGCGCGGGCCTGCTCCAGCACGCCCGACCAGAAGCGATACAGCGCGCCGCCCTGCTCCGATTTCTGCCGGCGTTCCGCCGCGCGCTTCTCGCCAAGGCGCGTCTGGAATTCGGCTGCCTCGGGCAGCGGGATGAGTTGCTGGATGTCCAGCAGCAGCCGCCCCTCGCCCAGGCGGTAGGGACGCAGGCGGATGCAGCGGATGTCGATGCCGCGGTCGCGCAGCCACAGCACCGTGGTGGTGATCTCCTTCCCGAAATCGGCCGCGGCCAGGATGATGCGCGTCTCGGCGGCGAAGCTGTCCTCATCCGGGGTGGACCAGCCCAGGAAGGCCAGGATGTCGGCGCGCGCCTGGTCGGCGTCGGGGCTGGCGCGGTTGCGGTGGCGGGCCAGCGTGTCCGCCGCCTGGTCGAAGGTCATGGCCGAGACCATGGCGGCGTAGCGCAGCGCCTGCAGCTCCATATGGCCGCCGTCCTCGTCGCGCTTGAGCTCCACCACCACCAGCCGCGCCTCGGCATCCAGGCAGAGCAGGTCGATGCGCCGCGCGCTGTCGGCCCAGCCGCTGAATTCATCGGTCAGCACCATCAGCCCGTCCTCGAGGCTGGCGATGCGTTCCTTCAGCAGGCGCTGGATGTCGGCGCGTTCGCGCCACCCCTCGGCCTCGAAGCTGGTGGGGGCGAGCGGCTGCAGCCCCTCGGGGCGGGCTTCATAGATGGGCATGGCGGGGGCCTGGGGCGGGGCGCGGGCGGGGCGTCATGCGGCCTGGACCTCCTGCGGGGCGACGAGGCCGCGCACGTCGATCTTGCCGGTGACGGCGGCGGAGATCAGCGCGGCGCGGCGTTCCTTGAGGAGGGCGATGGCGTGTTCGGCTTTGGAAACAAGGGCGTCAACCGCCCGCACACGCTGCTCCACGAATGCTGCAATTCGGTCCTGTTCGGGCGCTGGGGGAAAGGCGAAGCGGTGGGCGCGCAACTTCTCGGCCGTGAGATGATCGATCGTTGTCTGGTTTCCACCGGCAACAAACACGCCGAGCCGCGTTGCGCTCTCCATGACGTAGTAGAGGAACGCCGTTGTGTCGCTCTCGTGATTGTACGGGCGCACTCGGTGTAGAGCCTTTTGATAATAACATTCGGCGATCTCACCGCGCCAAACAGCAGATCGGCCGACGTAGCTTCCACCCTCATTAACCAGCAAATCGCCCGCCTCAAGCAGATATTTCTGCCGTGCATCTGCCGGAAAATCCATCATCGGCAGATCGTCCACGTTGATATGGCCCCACTGCACATCAAAAACGCGGAGATAGGGCCGAAGGTTATCGCCCTGCGACCGATCCTCGTTCAGCATTCGGCCAAGCTGAACCTCATACCTGCGACCGAGCGGCATGACCGCCCAATGCGCCGGCACCTCCCCCAGCCACGCCACCCCGCTGTCCTTCATCGGGGCGTTGGGGTCCAAGCCCTTGGTGACGGCCTGGGAGATGACGGCCTGCCGCTTCTCCTTCAGCAGCGCGATCAGCCGCTCCTGCTCGCCCACCAGCGCGTCAATCTTGCCGGTCTCGCGGTCGAGGAAGGTGGCGATGGCGCGTTGTTCGGCGGGGGGTGGGACCGGCACCGGCATGGCCCCGATGAACTCCCAACTCGCGCGCGGCATCTTCGCGCCGTAGGTCGAGCCATCAATGAGCGAAATCACCTCGCGCGACAGAAGGACACGCTGGAGGAAGTCCGGCCCGTGCGGCGCGTGCGCCCGGATCACATGGAAGTCGCCCACCGCCTCGCCCGGCCGGTCCGCCAGCCAAGCCTTCGCGAGATAGGGGCGCAGCTTGCCGAAGAGGATATCACCGGGCCGGAACGCCGTGCCGTCGCCCTCGAACTCGGCCTCGCCCTCGATCAGTCGGCCCGACCAACTCTCGATGTGCTCAAGACCGACCGGGAACGAGCGAGCCGTCGCACGATCGGTGCAAAGATGCGCGACGCGCTTGAACGGCAGCACGTTCCAGCCAGCAGGCAAGCGGCCTATCCACGGCACGCCGCTGTCGCGATAGGACGGATACGCCGGAACGCTCATGCCTTGCCGCCTCCAGCCGGTGGGGCCTTCCGCCGCCTCGGCACCGCCTTCGCCGCCACCTCGAATTGCCCGACACGGGTGCCGCGCGGGCTGCGCACCCGGAAGCCGACGGCAAGGATGGCGGGCAGGCTGTAGTGCTGGATGGGGCGGGTGACGGTGCGGCGG
>SKWC01000254.1 GCA_007129145.1 Rubritepida sp. | reverse complement strand
CTTGACCAGGCGGACCGTGCCGGCGGCCGGGTGTGGGCTGGCCGGCCCGTCGCCGAGGATCACCAGCGCCGCCGCGCTGCCCAGCCTTTCGTAGAGCATGTCCGCCAGTGCCAGCCCTTCCGAATTGTCGTTCAGGCTGTCCTCTCCCAGGATCACATCCGGCCGCACGCCGCTGCGGGCCAGGCTCGCCAGCGCCGCGGCCCGGTCCGGTGCCCCGACGGCGCGAAGCCCCTGCGCCTCGATCAGATCCAGCAGCAGCGCGCGCTGGTCGGGATCGGACAGCACGACCAGGACCGTGCCGTGGCGCGGCTGCGGCGCCGCGAGGGCGGGCCGCGGCGCCGCCTCGGCCAACGGCACCTCGACCGCGAACATCGAGCCATGGCCAGCCCGCGACGCCACGCGGATGCGGTGGCCGAGCAGCCCCGACAGGCGCCGGACGACGCTCAGGCCGAGGCCGAAGCCCTTCGCCGGTGCACGAGCCAGGCCGTCGGCCTGCCCGAACGTCTCGACCATCGCGTCCAGCTCCGGCGCGGCAATGCCGATGCCGGTATCCCAGAACTCGATGGACAGCCGGTCGCCACGGTGCCGGCACCCCATCAGCACACGCCCCTCCCGCGTGAATTTCAGCGCATTCGACAGGAGGTTGCGCAGGATCTGCTCCAGCAGGCGCGGGTCGGAGTGCACCGTCGCGCTGGTCGGGATGGCCGAAAGCAGCAGCCTCTTCTGGCTCGCGAGGTGGCCGAACTCCTCCGCCAGCCGCTCCAGCAACGGCTCCAGCGGCATCGCATGCGGCGCCGGCTGCAGAATGCCCGCATCGATCCGGTACATGTCGAGCAGCGTGTCCAGCATGGCCGACATCGCCTCCACGGTCGGCCCGAGCAGGGCGACCAGGCCATGCGCCTCCTCGCCCTCGGCGCAGGTCACCAACTGGCTTTCGATCAGGGCCAGTGTCTGCAGGGGCTGGCGCAGGTCATGGCTGACCGCGCCGATGAACTCGGACTTGGCCTCGCTGGCGTTCTCCGCGAGCCGCAGCGCATCCTCCAGCGCGCGGGCCGCCTCGCGCCTCTCGGTGATGTCGGTGAAGGTCAGGACGGCGCCCTCGATCACGCCGCTCACGGCGCGGTAGGGCATGATCTGCCTGGTGAACCAGGCGCCGTTTCCCGACCCGACCTCACGCGGCTTCGGCGGGGCGCCGGAGATGATCGCGGCCGCATCCTCGATCAGCGTCGGATCCGCCACGCGCGGCCGCAGGTCGGCCAGCGGCCGGCCGACATCGCCGGGCAGCACGCTGAAGACGGCACGCGCGGCGGGGGTGAAGAAGCGGATGCGAAGCTCCCGGTCGAGGAAGAGCGTCGCCACTTCCGTGCTGCTGAGCACGTTCTGCAGGTCGTTCGACAGGGTGCGGCTGCGGTCCAGCGTCTCCTGGAGCTGGACGTTCAGCGCCGTCAGCTCCTCGTTCAGCGACTGCAGCTCCTCCTTCGAGGTCAGCAGCTCCTCGTTGGCGGACTGGAACTCCTCGTTGACCGACAGCGATTCCTCGTTGACGGCGCGCTGGTCCTCGGCCGCCTGCTCGAGGTTGCGGATGGCCGAGCGCAGCTCGGCGCGCGTGGCCGCGAGCTCGTGCTCCAGCTCGCCCACGCGGCCGGGCACCGGCGCGTCCGGGGCGGCCGCATCGCGCGGCACCGCTGCCCGGGGGACGGGATCGAAGAAGCAGACCAGCAGCAGGGCTTCGCCCTCGGCGGCCATGGGGCGCACCTCGATGCCGGGCTGCGCGTCGGCCGGCAGCGTCGCGACCTCGCCGCTGTCGCGCGCCTGCTGCACGGCGGCGCGCAGCCGCGTGCGCAATGGCGGCCGCACCATCGCGAACAGATCATGCGAGGGCGCGCCGGCGACATAGCCCAGCCAGCGCTCGGTCGGGCCGATCGCGTGAATGCAGCGGTCCTGCGCGTCCACCACCACGGCCGCCGGCGCGTAGTTGTCCAGCACCATGCGTTGCGCGGCTTCGGCCATCCGCGATTGCCGCGAAGGAATGCCCGGCCGCGGCGCGAGGCGAAGCGGCGTGCCGGCCGCCGCGATCAGCCCCGGCGGTGCGCGCCGCTCGCCCTTGCCGCGCCGCCAGAGCCGCACGGTCTTGTCCACCGGCTCGAACCCCGCATCCGCGCCGCCGATGGTCTCCGCCGCGCCGAGCAGCAGCAGCCCGCCGGGCCGCAGCGCGAAATGGAACAGGGCGATCACGCGCGACTGCGCCTCGGGCCGCAGGTAGATCAGCAGGTTGCGGCAGGACACCATGTCGAGCCGCGAGAAGGGCGGGTCCACCAGCACGTCCTGCACCGCGAACACCACCTTCGCGCGCAGCTCCGCGTGGACGCGCCAGCCATCGTCCTCACGGTCGAAGTGGCGCTCGCGCTGCGCGAGCGGGACGCCGGTGAGCTGCGTCTCGGCGTAGAGGGCGTGGCGGGCGGTGGCGACGGAATCCGGGTCCACGTCGGAGGCGAAGATCTGCAGGCGGAGGTCCCGTCCGCTCGTGGCGATCGCGTCATGGCACAGCATCGCGAGCGACCAGGTCTCCTCGCCGGTGCTGCAGCCGGGCACCCATATGCGCAGCGGCACGCCGTCCTCATGGCCGGCGATGAGGTCCGGAAGCACCTGCGTCCGCAGCAGGTCGAACACCGCCGCATCGCGGAAGAAGCCTGTGACATGGATCAGCAGATCCTTGGCCAGCTGCTCGAGTTCCGCGGGATCGCGCCGCAGCAGCGCCAGGTAGTCGGCCAGGCTGTCGAGGCCCGCGAGGCCCATCCGCCGCTCCGCCCGGCGCTGCAGCGTGCCGGTCTTGTAGAGGCTGAAATCATGGGCGGTGCCCTTGCGCAGCAGGTCGAGCAGGTCGCGCAGATG
>SKWC01000012.1 GCA_007129145.1 Rubritepida sp. | reverse complement strand
GGCAGGCGCAGGACCTGAATCCCGAGGGCGCGGTGGGCGACGCCGCCGCCGCGACGCCCGCGCTGGGCGAGGCGCTGCTGGACCACGCCGCCGCAGGCCTCGCCGCGCTGCTGCATGAGGTGCGCGGCTTCGACATCCAGGCCTGGCTCGGCCAGGAACCGAGAGGGGACGCCCATGGCGCATGACGTCGCGGGGCTGATCGCGGCCCTGCCCGACATCGCCTGGAGCACCGACACCGCCCTGCTGCGGCAGCGCAGCCGCGACTTCTTCTGGTACAGCCCGGTGCTGAAGCGGCAGCTCGCCGGGGTGGTGGGCGATGCGCTGGCCATGCCGCGCGACGAGGCCGAGGTGATCCGCATCCTCGCCGCATGCCACGCGCGGCGCATCCCGGTCACGCCGCGCGGCGCGGGCACCGGCAACTACGGCCAGGCCATGCCGCTGCAGGGCGGCGTGGTGCTGGACCTCTCGGACATGGACCGCGTGGTGTGGGCGCGCGAGGGCGCGGTGCGCACGCAGGCCGGCGCGCGGATCAGCGAGATCGACCGCCACACCCGTGCCGCCCTGGGCCGGGAATTGCGCTTCCACCCCTCGACATGGCGCACCGCCAGCATCGGCGGCTTCATCGCCGGCGGCTCCTCGGGCATCGGCTCCTGCACATGGGGCACCTTGCAGGAGCCGGGGAATGTGCTGGGCCTGCGCGTCGTCACCATGGAGGCCGAGCCACGCGTGCTGGAGCTGCGCGGGCCCGATGTGGGCAAGGCCACCCACGCTTATGGCGCGAATGGCGTGATCACCGAGGTCGAGATGCCGCTGGCCCCGGCCGAGGACTGGCAGGATCTGCTGTTCGCCTTCCCCGAGCTCGGCGCCGCCGCGCGCTTCGCGGATGCCCTGACGCGCGACGGGGGGATTACGAAGAAGATGGCCTGCGTGCTGGCCGCGCCGATCCTGCAGGATTGGTGCCGCCCCTTCGCCGGCCTGCTGGCGCCCGGCGCCGCGGCGGTGCTGGCGATGCTGGCGCCGGCCAGCCTGCCCGCCGCCGCGGCCCTGCTGGCCCGCCATGGCGGGCGCGAGGTCCATCGCGCCGCCACCGCCGGGGCCACCACGCCGCTGTATGAGTTCAGCTGGAACCACACCACGCTGCAGGCGATGAAGCATGACCGCCGCCTGACCTATCTGCAGAGCCTGTTCCCCGCCCCGGACCACCTGGCGCTGGTGGCGCAAATGGAGGCGCTGTTCGGCGACGAGGTGCCCATCCACCTCGAATTCGTGCGGCTGAACGGCGCGGTCTGCTGCTTCGGGCTGCAACTGCTCCGCTTCACCACCGAGGCCCGGCTGGAGGAGATCATCCGCCTGCATGAGGCGGCCGGCGTGCCGGTGTTCAACCCGCACGCCTACACGCTGGAGGAGGGCGGCATGAAGCAGGTGGACCAGGCGCAGCTCGCCTTCAAGCGCGAGACCGACCCGCAGGGGCTGCTCAACCCGGGCAAGATGCTGGCCTGGGATGACCCGGACTGGACGCCCGAGAGGCCGCGCGCGCGCCACCTCTTCACCAGCGCCGAACCGGTCGAGATCGACGAGACGCTGGAATAGCCCCATGCGCGTGCTGCTGGTCCATTGCCACCCGCGCGCCGACAGCCTGAGCGCCGCCGCGCGCGACGTGGCGGTGCAGGCGCTGACCGCGCGCGGGCATGAGGTGGAAAGCCGCGACCTCTACGCCGAGGGCTTCGACCCGGCGCTCTCGGCCGCCGAACGCGGCGTCTACAACGACGAAACCCGCAACCGCCAGGGCATCGAGGATGAGGTCGCGCAGCTTCAGCGCGCCGAGGCGCTGCTGCTGGTCTATCCCACCTGGTGGTACGGGATGCCCGCCATGCTGAAGGGCTGGTTCGACCGGATCTGGGTGCCGGGTGTCACCTTCACCTTCGGCGATGGCGCGATCCAGCCGGCGCTGACCAACATCCGCCGGATCGGCGTCGTCACCACCTATGGCTCGCCGCTGTGGCTTTTGCTGTTCCTGGGCTGGCCCGACCGGCGGGTGATCGGCGGCGGCATCCGCCGGCTCTGCGCGCCGGGCTGCCGGCTGGACTGGATGTTTCTCACGCGGATGGACCAGCGCGGGCGCGCGGATTGCGCCCGCTTCCTGGAGCGCGTGCGGGCGCGGCTGTCAGCCTGGTAGCCCACCCGAAAGCGCATCCAATTCGCGGTGGTCCGGGGGCGCGGCGTCCAGCAGGCGCCCGCTGCGCAGCACGATGCGGTCGGATTGCGGGCGGGACAGCAGTTCCGTCATGCCGCGCGCACGGAACAGCAGCAGGTCGGCCGCCGCGCCGGGCCGCAGCACCCCGGCATCCAGCCCCATCGCGGCCGCCGGGTTCGGCCCCACCACCCCCGCCCAGCCGGCGAAGGGGTGGTCGAGGTGCAGGATGCGCGTGCCCTCGCGCAGCACCTCGACCAGGTCCATGTCGCCATAGGCGTAGAACGGGTCCCGCACATTGTCCGAGGCCAGCGACACGCCGATCCCCGCCGCGCGCATCTCATGCACCAGGGTCACGCCGCGCCAGCGCGGGGTGCGGCCGGGCGCGCGGTCCTGGAGATACATGTTGCACATGGGCAGCACGACGATGCGGATGCCCGCCTCCGCGACGCGGGCGATGGTCTCGCGCGCGTAATCCTCGGGCTGCACCGCGAGGGAGCAGCAATGGCCGCATTGGATGCGCCCGCGGAAGCCGCGGCGCAGCGCCACCATGGCGATCTCGCGCAGGCCGCGCGCGCCGGCCTCGCCGCTCTCGTCCACATGCAGGTCGATGTCGAGGCCGCGCGCCTCGGCCAGGGCGAAGAAGCGCTCCAGCATGGGGACGTGGTCGGGCGGCAGCGCGTCATGCACCCCGCCCGAAAGGCGCGTGACCATGCCCAGCACCCCGCCCGCTTCCGCGACCAGATCCGCGATGGCCTCGCCCTCGGCGCCGGCGAAGCGGTCGAGCGGCGCGATGGAGACCATCTGCAGTGCGATGCGCCCGGCCCAGGCGTCGCGCAGGCGGCGGAACAGGGACCAGGTGGTGCGGGCGTGCCGCAGTTCGGTGTCGAGGTGGGTGCGGATCGCCACCGTGCCATGCGCATGGGCGCAGCGCAGGGCGAAATCGGCGCGCGCCTCCATGTCGGCCTCGGTCCAGCGGGCGGCGCGGTCGGCCGCCGTGGTCTCCAGCGCGCCCAGGAAATCGCCGCGCGGGTTGGGCGCGCGCGGCCAGATGTGCCCCTTGTCGAGATGGGTGTGGGCATCCAGCGGCCCGGGCCAGAGCTGCCCGCCGTCCATGTCGAAGCCCTCGGCCGCGCTGCCCAGGGGTGCGAGGGCGGCGACGCGCCCCGCCTCGATCCGCACATCCAGGCGCAGCAGGTCCTGCGCGTCGGGCAGGCCCGGCGCGCTAGGCGCGAAAGCCGCCGGCACCCGCGCATCGCGCAGCCAGAATGCCGCGCCTGCATCGCGCAGCGCCGCGCGCAACCGCTCCATCATCGCCCCTCTCCCGCCCCCGCGCTGTCGTGCCAGCGCCGCAGCAGCAGGTGCGACAGCAGCGACAGCGCCATGAAGATCACGATCCCGGTGCCCGAGACCAGCACCAGGGCGGCGAACATGCGCGGGATCTGCAGCTGGTAGCCGGATTCCAGGATGCGGTAGGCCAGCCCCGAGGCCGCGCCGCCCGTGCCCGCCACGAACTCCGCGACAATGGCGCCGATCAGCGCCAGCCCGCCCGAGATGCGCAGGCCCGCCAGGAAATAGGGCATGGCCGAGGGCAGCTGCAGCCGCCACAGCACCTGCCAGCGCGAGGCGCCATAGAGGCGGAACAGGTCGCGCAGATTGGGGTCCGTGCTGTTCAGCCCCACCGTGGTGTTGGACAGGATGGGGAAGAACGCGACGATCCAGGCGCAGATCAGCAGCGCCGCCCGCACGTCATCCACCCAGATGATGATCAGCGGCGCGATGGCCACGATGGGCGTCACCTGCAGCACCACCGCATAGGGGAACAGGCTCATCTCGATCACCCGCGACTGGGTGAACAGGATGGCCAGCAGCAGCCCCAATGAGGCCGCGACCGCGAGCGCGGCGAAGGTGATCTGCAGCGTGATCAGCAGCGACACCGACAGCGAGTTCCAATCCGCCACCAGCGTCTGCGCCACCAGCACGGGGCCGGGCAGGATGAAGGGCGGCACCTCGTTCACCCGCACCGCCACCTCCCAGGCCGTCAGCGCCAGCAGGCCGAGCACCCCCGGCGCCAGCCAGCGCAACCAACGCGCCGCGCCGGTCATGCCGCCTCCATCGCCGCGGCCAGCGCGTGGCTGACCTCGCGGCAATGCGCGGCATAGCGCGCGGAGGTGCGGAACTCGGCCTCGGCGGCGCGGTCCTCGGGCGGCACGCGCAGCTCCCGCGCCACGCGGCCCGGGCGCGGCGCCATCACCAGGATGCGCTCGGCCAGGAAGACGCTCTCGAAGACGGAGTGGGTCACGAACACCACGGTGAAGCGTTCATCCTGCCACAGCGCCAGCAGGTCCTGGTTGAGGCGGAAGCGGGTGATCTCGTCCAGCGCGGCGAAGGGCTCGTCCATCAGCAGCAGGCGCGGGCGGGTGACCAAGGCGCGGGCGATGGACACGCGCATCTTCATGCCGCCCGACAGGGCGCGCGGATAGGCGTGCTCGAAGCCCTTGAGGCCCATGCGCGCCAGCATTTCCGCCGCCCGCGCCTCGGCCTCGCGGCGCGGGGTGCCGGCAAGCTCCAGCGGCAGGGCGGCGTTGCGCAGCGCCGTGGCCCAGGGCATCAGCGTGGGCTCCTGGAAGACGAAGCCGATGGAGCGGCGCGCCTCCGGGTCGGCGGGGAAGGCGATCTCCCCGGCCGTGGGCGGGATCAGCCCCGCGATCATCCGCAGCAGGGTGGATTTGCCGCATCCCGAGGGGCCGAGCAGCGCGAGGAAATCCCCCCGCGCCAGCGCGATGTCCACGCCCTCCACCGCCAGCAGGCCCGAGGGGAAGCGCTTCGCGACCCCCCGCAGGCTGACCAGCGGCGCGGCCGCCGTGCTCAGCCCAGCCCCACGCGCTGGTTCACGAAGCGCAGATCATAGGCGGCGCGGAAATCCATGCCGGCGGGATACAGTCCGGCGTCGCGGCCGGATGCGAAGAAGCTCTCCCAGCGGGCGTCGGTCATGGCGCCGATGCCCAGCCTGGTGGAGTCGCCGCTCATGACGATGCCCATCTCGTTCATCACGCGGATGGCGTAGCCTATGCGCTCCTGCGTCATCTCGGGGTTGTCTCGAATGATCAGGGCGTTGGCCGCGGCATTGTCCTGCGCTGCCATGTAGCGGGTCCAGCCGGTGATGCTGGCGTTCATGAAGCGCTGCAGCACCTGGCCGCGCTGCTCGACCGTGCGGCGGCCGACCAGCACCGTGTTGTTGTAGTTCTCATAGCCCGCATCCGCGATCAGGAAGACGCGGGGCCGCGCGCCCGCCTGGATGGCGCTGAAGGGCTCGGAACTCAGGAAGCCCTGCTGGATGGCCATGCGGTCGGCCAGGAAGGGCTGGATGTTGAAGGTGTAGGGGCGGATCTGCTCGTCGGTGAAGCCGAAGCGGGCGCGCAGGAAGGGCCAGAAGGTGACGCGCCCGGCGGCGCCGATCAGCACGGGACGGCCGCGCATGTCCTCGAAGCGCTCGATGCCGTTGCCCTCATGCGTCATCAGGATCTGCGGATCCTTCTGGAAGATCGCGCCGACACACAGGCAGGGGATGGATTCGCGCACGAAGTTCAGCGCCTGGAAGCCATTGCCCATGATGGCGTCCACCCGCCCCGCCACCAGAAGCTGCGCCGGGTTCTGCTGCGGCCCGCCCATGCGGATCTCAACGTCCAGCCCGGCCTCGCGGTACAGCCCGTCCGCCAGCGCCAGGTAGAAGCCGCCATGCTCGGCCTGGGCGCGCCAGTCGGTGTGGAAGACGAAGCGATCGAGCACCTGGGCACGGATTCCGCGCGCCCTGGGCACCGCGGCGAGGGTGAGTGCCGCGCCACCGCCGAGCAGGGCACGGCGTTCGATCCTGTAGCGGGTCCGCATCCAGCAAGCCTCCTTCGCTCGGGCAACGCGCGGAAGTTTGGCGCAGCCCGCCGTAATGCCAGAGGGCTTGCCGCGCCCCGCGCCGCGATGCAAGGCGATTCCTGCCCAACCGGTGGGCGCGCGCGGGGTTTCTCAGCCCAGGATGGCGGCAATGGCGGCGAGGTCGGGCACGCGCTCGGCGTCGTAGCCGGTGGCGTCATGCGCCTCGCCCCAGGGCCCCCGCGGCAGGAACAGCGCGCGCATCCCCGCCGCACGGGCCGGCGCCACGTCATTGTCCAGCCGGTCGCCCACATAGGCGATGGCCTGCGGGGGCGCGCCCGCCGCCGCGGCCACCCGCGCGAAGAAGCCCGCATCGGGCTTGGCCACCCCCCATTGCGCGGAGGTCGCGATGAAATCCGCGGGCAGGTCGAGCGTGGCCAGCGCCTCGGCCACGCCATGCGGCTGGTTGCCCGCGATGCCGATGCGTGCGCCCGCCCGGCGCAGCGCCGCCAGCGCCGGGCGCACATCGGGGTAGAGGTCGCCCTCCTCCGGGATTTCCAGCGCGGCCATGCGCTGGCGGTGGGCGCGGATGTCGAGGCCGGGCGCCAATTCGCGCACCGTCCCGCCGATGCCCTTGCCGGCGCGGATGCCGGAAGCGAGCGCGGCGCGGAACTCGGCCTCCTGCATACCGACCAGCCCGGCCCAGCCGCGCCACAGCCGCGCCTCATCCACCAGCACGCCGCCGATGTCGAACACCACCCAGCGGATCATGGCCGGCGAATCATGAATCCAGGCGGATCCCCAGCTCGCGGATCAGCGGCCGCCACAGCGCGGCCTCGGCGGCGACGAAGGCGTTGAACTCCTCGGGGCTGCGCGGCTCGTATTCCGCGCCCAGCTGGTCGTAGCGCGCCGCCACCTCGGGGCTGAGGATCGCCTCCATCATGGCATGCGACAACTGGCCGATGATGGCGGGCGGTGTCGCGGCGGGGACGCTGTTGCCCATCCACCCATAAGCGACGGTGTCGCCATGGCCGAGCTCGCGCATGGTCGGCACATCCGGCGTGTGGCGGCTGCGCATGGCGCTGAGCACCGCCAGCGCCCGCACGCGCCCGTCGCGGATGAAGGGCAGGCCGCTCGCGATGTCGATCACCGCGCAATCCAGCGCCCCGCCCATCAGATCGGCCATCGCCGCCGGCCCGCCGCGGTAGGGCACATGCACGGCCTCAAGCCCGGTGCGGCGCCGCACCAGCTCCATCGCCAGGTGATGCGGCGAGGCGACGGCGGGCGAGCCATAGGTGGGCGGGCGCTGCCGCGCGGCGGCGAGGAAGGCGGCGAAATCCTCGGGGCCATCGGCGCGCCGCACCACGATGAACAGCGGGAAGCGGCCGATGAAACCCACCCCGGTCAGGTCACGGTCGGGGTCATAGGGCAGCCGCGCATAGAGCGCCGGGTTGTAGGCCAGGATGCCGTTGTCGGTGTGCAGCCATGTGTAGCCGTCGGGCGCAGAGCGGGCCACCGTCTCGCTGGCCAGCACGGCACCGCCGCCGGGGCGGTTCTCCACCACGACATTCTGCCCCAGCCGCGGGACCATCTGGGCGGCGATCAGCCGCGCGAAGACGTCCGAGGCGCCGCCGGGCGGGTAGCCGACCATCCAGCGCGGCGGCCGGGCGGGAAAGCCCGATTGGGCGCGGGCCGCGCGCGGAAGGGCTGAAAGGGCGGCGGCCGCCCCAATCCGGGCGGCCTGGCGGCGGGCGAAGGGCATGACGGAACCTCCGATGCGGGGCTGCGCGCATGATGCGGCGCGACGCGGGCGGCCGCAATGATTCCTCAGGTGGTGGCGGCGAAGGCCTCGACCTTCTCGGTCGGGCCCGAGACGATCAGCACGTCGCCCGACTGGATCACCGTCTCGGGCGTGGCGTGGGTGAAATCCTCGCGCGGGCGCTTCACGCCCACCACCGTCACGCCGTAGCGCCGGCGCAATTCGCATTCGGCCAGGGTCTTGCCGGCATGCGCCTTGGGGATGCGCGTCTTGCCGATGGCGAAGCCGTCGTCGAATTCGATGAAGTCCATCATCTTGCCGCCGACCACCAGATGCGCCACCCGCTCGCCCATCTCGGCCTCGGGGAACACGACGTGATGCGCGCCGGTGCGCTCCAGGATGCGGCCATGCCGCTGCCCCAGCGCCTTGGCCCATATGTCGGGCACGCCCAGTTCGCTCAGCGCCAGGACGGTCAGCACCGAGGCCTCGAGGTCGGTGCCGATGGCCACCACCGCATGGGCGAATTCCTGCACGCCGAGGCGCCGCAGCGTCTCGGTGCTGGTGGCGTCGGCCTGGACGACATGGGTCAGCCGGTCGGCCCAGGCCTGGACCAGGCCGGGGTCGCTGTCGATGCCCAGCACCTCATGGCCGAGCTTCGCGAGGCCCTCGGCCACGGCGCCGCCGAAGCGGCCCAGGCCGATGACGACGATGTCGCCTTCCACATTGCTGTCAGCCAACGATCGGGCGCTCCTCCGGATAACGATAGGGGTTGCGGCCGCCGCGCAGCGCCAGCGCCGTCGCCACGGTGATGCTGCCCACCCGGCCGGTGAACATCAACACCACCAGCACCGCCTGCGCGGCCGGCGGCAGGTCGGGCGTGATGCCGGTGGACAGCCCCACCGTCGCGGTCGCCGAGATGACCTCGAAAACCACGTCGCGCAAGGGAAAGTCGGTCAGGCTCAGCAGCGCCAGGATGCCGCCGCCGGCCAGCGCCAGCGCCAGCATCATCACCGCCAGCGCCTCGCGCTGCACGCTGTCGGGGATGCGCCTTCCGAAGGCGTCGGTGTCGGGCTGGCCGCGCGCCACCGCCCAGACCACCAGCGCGAGCACCACGAAGGTCGTCACCTTCACGCCCCCGCCCGTGCTGGCGCTGCCCCCGCCCACCAGCATCAGCCCGTAGCTCAGCATCAGCGTCTCGTCGCGCATCTGCCCGACATCGAGGCTGTTGAACCCGCCCGAGCGCAGCATCACCGAGTGAAAGGCCGCGTTCAGCGCGCTCTCCGGCGCGGAAAGGGCGCCGAGCGTGGCGGGGTTGGACCATTCATAGGCCAGCACACCCAGGAAGCCGACGCCGAACAGGATGCCGGTTCCGGCCAGCGTCAGTTTGCTGTGCAGGCTCCAGCGGCGCGGGTGGCGGGGGTCGCGCCAGACATCGAACACCACCGGAAAGCCCAGCGCGCCCATGAAGACGCCCAGCGCCAGCGGGCCCAGGATCAGCGCGTCCCGGGAAAAGCCCATCATGCTGTCGGAGAAGCTGGAGAAGCCCGCGTTGTTGAAGGCCGAGACCGCCTGGAACAGCCCATGCCAGGCTGCGTCGCCCAGCGGCATGCCGTATCCCGCGTGCAGCCGCCACGCCACCGCCACGGTCACCACCGCCTGCACCGTGATGGTCAGCGTGAGGATCAGGCGCAGCACCGCGGCCACATCGCCCAGCGCCAGGCTGCGCGTCTCGGCCTGGGCGAGCAGCCTTGTGCTGAGCCGCAGGCGGCGCGCCACGAACAGCCCCATCAGCGTGGCGCCCGCCATGATGCCGAGCCCACCGAGCTGGAACAGCGCCAGGATCACGCCGCGGCCGAAGCCGCTCCAGTAGGTGGCGGTGTCCACCACCGCGAGGCCGGTGATGCAGGCCGCCGAGGTGGCGGTGAACAGTGCGGTGATGAAGGGCGCGCTCCCCGGACCCTCCCGCGCCATGGGCAGCATGAGCAGCCCCGTGCCGAGCGTGATCAGCACGAGGAAACCAAGCGGCACCAGCCGCGCCGGATGGCTCAGCGCGCGCGGCACGGACCCTCGCCGGCCGGGTTCAGGCGGTGGGCCACAGCCACCACACATACAGCACGTAGCAGCCCACCAGCAGCGCGCCGTCCCAGCGGCTGAGCTTCCAGCGCAGCCGCGCCAGCACCAGCAGCAGCAGCGCCACCGCCAGCGCCACCGGCGCGTCGAAGCGCGCGATGGCATCCGGCACGATGGTGGGCGCGATCAGCCCCGTGGCGCCGCCGATGCCCAGAATGTTGTAGATGTTCGAGCCCAGCACATTGCCCAGCGCCACATCCGCCTGGCGCCGGATCGCGGCGATGACCGAGGTCACGAGCTCGGGCAGGGAGGTTCCGACGGCAACCACCGTCAGACCGATCACCTCCTCCGTGACGCCGAGGGTGCGCGACAGCGAGACCCCGGCATCCACCAGGAACCGCCCGCCCAGCACGATCATCACGAGGCCCGCCGACAGCAGCAGCAGGGTGCGCCACAGCGGGGGCGGCACGCGCACCGGCTCGCCGGTGAGGTCCGGCCCGTCCGCCGCGCGCTTTTCCTGCGACCAGGCGAAGATCAGGTAGCCCACGAGCCCCGCCACCAGCAGGCCGCCCGCGGCGCGGTCCAGCGTCCAGAACAGCCCCAGCAGCACGAAGCCGCCCATTACGACCGCACCCAACACGCCGTCGCGCAGCAGCGCCGCGCGCGCCACCGGCACGGGGCAGAGCAGCGCCGAGATGCCCAGGATGAGCAGGATGTTGGCGATGTTGGAGCCGACGATGTTGCCCAGCGCGATCCCCGGCGAGCCGAGCAGCGAAGCCTGCACGCTGGTCACCAGCTCCGGCAGGGAGGTGCCGAAGGCGACCACGGTCAGCCCGATCAGCAGCGGCGAGACGCCGAGCTTTACCGACAGCGCCACCGCCGCGCGCACGAAGAACTCGCCACCCAGGATGAGCAGCACGAGGCCCCCGGCCAGCAGCAGAAGCAGTTCCATGAAGCCGGTCACTCCTCGATGGGTGGGATGTTGAGGCGGCGCATCCGCTCCCACAAGGTGGTGCGGGAGATGCCGAGGTGCCGCGCCGCCTCCTGCGCGCGGCCGCCGCAATGGGCCAGAACGCGGCGGATATGGGCGCGTTCGGCGGCCTCGCGCGCTTCGGCCAGCG
>SKWC01000117.1 GCA_007129145.1 Rubritepida sp. | reverse complement strand
GGCCATCTTCGTCGTGGTGCTGGCCTTCAACCTGGCGGGCGATGGGCTGCGCGACGCGCTGGACCCGCGGATCGAGCGGCGCTGATCCCCTTCGCAGCGGCGCGCCCACGCGGCAGCATGGACGCGCACACGCCGAGCAAGGGGAGGGGGCCGCCATGTCCCGCAAGACCATCATCACCTGCGCCGTCACGGGGGCGATCCACACGCCCTCGATGTCGGAGCACCTGCCCATCACGCCGCGGCAGATCGCCGAGCAATCCATCGCCGCCGCCGAGGCCGGGGCGTCCATCATCCACCTGCATGCGCGCGACCCGAATGACGGCCGCCCCACGCCCGACCCCGCGGTGTTCATGCAGTTCCTGCCGGTCATCAAGCAGTCCACCGATGCGGTGATCAACGTCACCACCGGCGGCGGCCTCGGCATGTCCGTGGAGGAGCGCCTGGCCGCGCCGCTGCAGGCCAGCCCCGAGATGTGCAGCCTCAACATGGGCTCGATGAACTTCAACATCGCGCCCAGCGCGGCGCGGGTGAAGCAGTTCAAGCATGAGTGGGAGCGCCCCTACCTGGAAGGGACGACCGACTTCATCTTCCGCAACACCTTCCGCGACATCGAGCGCATCGTGGAGATCCTGGGCAAGGGCCATGGCACGCGCTTCGAGTTCGAATGCTACGACGTGGGCCACCTGTACAGCCTGGCCCACATGCTGGATCGCGGCGTGGTGGAGGGGCCGCTGTTCGTGCAGACCATCTTCGGCATCCTGGGCGGCATCGGTCCCGAGCACCGCAACCTGATGTTCATGCGCGAGACCGCCGACCGGCTGTTCGGCGACCAATATGTGTGGTCGGTGCTGGCGGCGGGGCGCCACCAGATGGGCTTCACGACCATGGCCGGCATACTGGGCGGGCATGTGCGCGTGGGGCTGGAGGATTCGCTCTGGATCGGCCCCGGCCGGCAGGCGACCTCCAACGCCGAGCAGGTGGCCAAGATCCGCCGCATCCTGGAGGAGCTTGGCCAGTCCATCGCCACCCCGGAGGAGGCGCGGGCGATGCTGAAGCTGAAGGGCGGGGACCGGGTGAAGTTCTGAGCCCCCGCCGGTTCGCGCGGCGTCAGTGCCGCGCGAGCACCGCCTCATCGGCGAACCAGATGTGCAGCTGGTAGATCGGCTCGCGCAGCGGGCCCACCCCGTCCGGCTTGTACTCCATGTCGATGCGCGTGATCGGCGGCGTGCGGATGCCCGCGCCCAGGCCCTGCCAATTGGCGCCCGCGGCCAAGTCGCTCGCGCGGAACATGTATTCCACGCAGACCACCCGGCCCTCGATCACGCAATAGATGGGGCCGGTCGGCATGTTCGCTGGCTGCGCCCAATGCACGCCCATCCGCGGCACATGGGGGCTGACCGCGACCGCCTGGGGCGCGACCTCGGACAGCAGAGGCAGGTGCGAGAGCCCGTCGGCCTTGGCGGGGCCGGCCAGCGCCAGTGTCCCGGCGGCCAGAAGCGGCAGAAGTTTCCTCATGGTCGATTTCCTCCAACGCTCGTTTGCCAAGCGTGGTCGCGCTCCCGGCCGCACGGCCATGCCGTGGCAGCATGGGCGCAGGGGCGCGGGCGTGTCGAATCCTGGCGGGGAATGGACCGCGCGGCGCGGCCTACTGGAACCAGCCCTGCAGCCGGTTCAGCATACCCTGCAGGTCCAGCCCGCCGCCCTGCGGCGCGCTGCCTTCCGGCTGGTGGCGGCGCAGCAGCGCGCCCGCCCGGGCGGTGTCGCTCAGCGCCAGCTCGGTGGGTTCCACCCCGGCGGCGCCGCCGGTGATGCCCGACATGCGCACCAGCACCCGCCGCGACTCCATCAACTGCCGCGCGGCCTGCTCGGCCTCGGCGCGCAGGGGTGTGCAGACCAGGTTGCGGCCCTCCAGGCCGCAGGGCATCTCCATCATCCGGTGGCTGTCGAAGCGGATCTGCGCGACGCCCGCCACGGCCAGCAGCCCGCGCATGGCGCTGTCGAGCGAGAGGTTGCGCGCCGTCACCGCGGGCACCAGCATGCCGCCGCGGTCCATGATCTCCAGCGCCAGCACCCCGCCCGCGCCGGCATCCTCGACCGGGTCGCGGTGGCGCAGCACGCAGGCCGCGGCGTCGGTCATGCGGTCCACCACGCAGGCGAGCCGCCAGGGGCCGGCGTCCTCCTGGACGGTCTGGGCGCCGGTGGCCTGAGACTGGGCCGGTGGGGCATGGATCCCCAGCGCGAGGGCGAGGCAGAGGAGGATCGGCAGGTTTCGCATGGCGCGAGGATTAGCACAGGAGGACATGGCATGGGGATGACCAACTGGCGGCGGCTGGATGGCGCGGATGTGGGCCGGCTCGGCCAGGGCAGCTGGCGCATGGGCGAGGACCGGGCGCGCCGCGCCGAGGAGATCGCGGCGCTGCGGCTCGGCCTCGACCTCGGCCTGTCGCTCATCGACACCGCCGAGATGTATGGCGAGGGCGAGGCCGAGCGCGTGGTGGCCGAGGCCATCGCCGGGCGGCCGCGCGAAGCCGTGTTCCTTGTCTCCAAGGCCTATCCGCACAACGCCTCGGCCCGCGCCCTGCCCGAGGCCTGCGCGCGCAGCCTGCGGCGCCTACAGGTCGAGTGCCTCGACCTGTACCTGCTGCATTGGCGTGGCGGCGTTCCGCTGCATGAGACGGCCGAGGCGATGGAGCGGCTGCGCGCGGCGGGGAAGATCCTGCGCTGGGGCGTGTCCAACCTGGATGTGGACGACCTGGAGGAGCTGGGCCCCGCGCTCGATCATTGCGCCACCGACCAGGTGCTGCTGAACCTTGAGCATCGCGGGGCGGAGTTCGACCTGCTGCCCTTCTGCGCGGCGCGCGACATGCCGGTGATGGCCTATTCGCCGGTGGGGCAGGG
>SKWC01000461.1 GCA_007129145.1 Rubritepida sp. | reverse complement strand
GCACTCACGCTCAGCCGCTCGGGCGAGGGGGATGGCGCTGTCATGCGGTGGGGAACTCCGGCTGCGGTGCGTCGGCAGGCTGGACCAGGGGCGGCCATGCCGCAAGGGCCGGGGACTTGCCGCTTTCTTCGAGGGATGCCGCGAATACATGCGCACTCAGAAGATGACCAGCCGCCTGCGCGGGCTGGCGGCTCAGTGCGCCGCCAGCCTCGGGCGATGGCGCCAGCGCTGGAACAGCACCAGCACCACCAGGAACAGCCAGAAGCTGAGCTGCGCCGCCGCCCAGGCCACAAGATGCACCGCATAGCCGAGCATCACGGCGGTCCACAGCGTCAGCAGCAGGAAGGCCAGCAGCGCGCGCGGCCGCATCACGCCCCGCCAGGCCGAGAACGCGACCCACGCCCCGGCCAGCGCCAGCGCCACCGCGCCCCAGCCCAGCATCAGACCCAACGACCCGCCCGCGCCCGCCAGCGCCGCGACCCCGCCCTGCAGCGCCTGGCCCGAGGGCAGCGCCCGTGTGGCGAGGAATTCGCGCAGCGTGATCGCCCATGGTCCCTCGGCCGCGAAGACCCGGCTGGGCGCGAGGTCGGGCAGGTGCGGGCAGGCCAGCAGCCACAGCATCCCCAGCAGCGCCCCGGCCGACAGCGCGAGCACATGCAGGATGGGCACCGCCTCGGCATCGGGCGGTGCGAGGGCGGCGTATTTCGCCGTGCCCAGCCGCAGCGCCGCCAGCGCCAGCAGCAGCGCCGCCAGCGTGCCCAGCGCATCCAGCAGCAGCGTCCCGTCCAGGACCTCCAAGCCATTCCTCCCGCGCGGCAGCCCGTCATCAAGCATGGCCCGCCAAAGCTTTCCAGCCCGTTGCACCGGGGCGCGCGCCGCTCTGGACAGCGGCCCGCCCCCGGGCGGAGGATGCTCCTGCCATGACCTCCACCACACGCCAGATCTGCTTCATCAACGCGGCCCACAGCTTCACCCATTACGGGCTGCTGGTGCTGGCCACCGCGGTGCTTGCCATGGTGCAGGAGGATGGCGGCGCCTTCGGCACGGATTACGGCACCATCCTCGCACTCGGCACCGGCATGTTCGTGATCTACGGCCTGGGCGCGCTGCCCATGGGCTGGCTGGCGCAGCGCTTCGGCCGCAAGGCGATGATGGGCGCCTTCTTCATCGGCTCGGGCGCGGCGCTGGCCGCCGCCGGGCTGACCCAGGGGCCGCTGGGGCTTGCGGTGGCGCTGGCGGTGATGGGCGCCTTCTCGGCCATCTACCACCCGATCGGCACCGCCATCATCAGCGAGGCCGGAGGCGACCGCGTCGGCCGCGCCATGGGCATCAACGGCGTCTTCGGGAACCTCGGCGTGGCGCTGGCGCCGGTGCTGACCGCCTTCATCGCCGCGCAGATGGGCTGGCGCTGGGCCTTCATCCTGCCGGGCCTCGCCTGCGTGCTGGTCGGCATCGCCTATCTGCGCGAGCCCGCCTATGACGCGGTGAAGGCCGGGGTGCAGACCCGCCCCTTCCCGGTGATCCCGCGCGCCATCGTCCGCCAGGCGGTGATCTCCCTGATGCTGATCGCCATCGTCTCGGGGCTGGTGTTCAACGCCTACACCCTGCTGCTGCCCAAGCTGATGGAGGAGCGCCTCGCCGGCTCCCCGGAACTGCTGCCCGTGGTGGGGCTGCTGGCCTTCCTGGTCACGCTGTGCGGCGGCATCGCGCAATACACCGTGGGGCAGATGATCGACCGCATGACGCTCAAGACAGTGTTCATGCCGCTCGCCTTCGTGCTGGTGCCGGGGATGCTGGCGCTGTCCTTCCTGGATGGCTGGATGGTGCTGCCCGTCGCGGGGCTGATGGCGGCGGCGATCTTCGGCCAGGTCACGGTGAACGAGACCATCACCGCGCGCTATGTGGCGCCCGCGCTGCGCGCCAAGCTCTATTCGGTGCGCTTCACCGTGGGCTTCCTGGGTGCGGCGCTGGCCGCGCCACTGGTGGGCTTCCTGCACAACCTGACCGGCGACATGGCCGCCGCGATGGTGGTGCTGGCGGTGTGTTCCTCGGTGACGCTGATCTGCGCCATCTGGTTCCCCAACCGCCCGGAGGAGCTGCACCCCGAGCGCTGGGAGAGCCTCGCGACCCGCCCCGCGCCTGCGGAATAGCTCCGCTCAGGGATAGGCCCCGCTCAGGGCCTGATCCCCTCAGGGCCTGATCCAGGTCTCCGAGAAGGCCAGCATGGCGGTGCTGATGCGCCGCCCCGCGACATCGCGCGGCACCGGCGCGCCCGGCCGGCGCTGGCCGTTCACCGTGACGGATGCGTCCGCGCAGCCCACGAACAGGCTGGGCATGTGGTGCGCGCCAGTGGCCGAGAGTTCGGGCGGGAAGACGAAGCAAAAGGGCTCGCCCAGCCCCGTCCAGTCCAGCCGCACCTCCAGCCCCGCGCCGCGCACCGTCTCATGATAGGCCGTGATCGCATCGCCCCCGGCCTCGACCGCCTCCAGCGGGCGGTATTGCAGCGCGGCAAGCCCCGTCAGCCCGCGCCAGGCGCCGAAATGCGAGACGTAGTCCGCGACCAGCCAGCGCGCCATGGGCTCATTGTCGGTCAGGCAGATGTTGGGCCGGTCCGCAGGCGGCGCGCCCTCCTGCGGGGCGCACAGCAGCACCAGCGCATGCCCGCGCCCATGCGGCGAGAGCACGACGCGGAAGAAGGAGGCAAGCGTGGTGAAGGGCCCCGCCGGGTCCTCCTTCAGCGAGACGCCCGGATTCTCGCCCGACCATTCGACCTTGCCCGGGAACACCAATGCCTCAGCCATGCGGACCTCCTGCCGTGGGTTGCCGCCAGCCTGGGCCAGCCGCCGCCGCGCGTCCATCGCAAACCCGCCCCGATTGACGCGCTGGCGGAGCGGACACAG
>SKWC01000365.1 GCA_007129145.1 Rubritepida sp. | reverse complement strand
GTCGGCGGCGGCCGGCGCATGCCCTGCCACGCGGGTGACGTATTCCGTGATGATCCGGCGTTCTTCATCGGTCATCGGCGTGCATTCCCTCGGTTTCGGCGGCGCCCGCGGCGCGCTGGCGCGGAATTGGCCCGCGGCGCGGCGCATTTCAAGAAGTTCAGCCGGGTGTCACGTATCGGCCACGTTTGGGATGCGGTCCGGCAGCTTCCACACCCGCCATTCGATGGCGGGGCAGTGGTCCATCACCACCTGCGCCCCGGCCGCGCGGGCGCGCGCGGCGGCGGCCTCATCCACCACGCCCAATTGCAGCCAGACGGTGCGCGCGCCCAGCGCCACCGCCTCATCCATCACGGCGCCGGCCTCCGCGCTGCGGCGGAACACATCCACCATGTCGAGCGGCCCTGCCTCGGCCAGGCGCGCCACCACGCGCTGGCCCAGGATCTCCTGGCCGGCCAGGCCGGGGTTGACCGGCGTCACGTCATAGCCGCGCGCCAGCAGGAAGCGCATGACGGAATGGGAGGGGCGGTCGGGCCTGGCGGAGGCGCCGACCAGCGCGATGCGCCGCGTGCCCATCAGGATGTCGGGGATGCTGTCCATCGCCGCAGCCTAGCCTGATGCGGCGCCGCTTGCACGGCGGCCGCGCATGGGCATGTTCCAATGCATGTGGAATCTGCTGCCCAAGCGCGCGCCCGTGGTCCCGGTGGTCCGGCTGGAGGGCGTGATCGCCGCCCGCACCGGCCCCTTCGGCGGGTTGAACCTGAACAGCCTGGCCCCGGCGCTGGAGCGCGCCTTCACCATGCGCCGCGCGCCCGCGGTGTTCCTCGCCATCAACTCGCCCGGCGGATCGCCGGTGCAGTCGGCGCTGATCGCCGGCCGCATCCGCGCCCTGGCCGAGCAGCACGGCAAGCCGGTGCTGGCCTTCTGCGAGGACGCCGCCGCCTCTGGCGGCTACTGGATCGCCTGCGCGGCCGATGAGATCTACGCCGACCCGGCCAGCGTGCTGGGCTCGATCGGCGTCATCTCGGCGGGTTTCGGCTTTCAGGAGGCGATCGGCCGGCTCGGCATCGAGCGCCGCCTGCGCACCGCGGGGCATGAGAAATCGCTCAGCGACCCCTTCCGCCCCGCCACGCCTGACGACGAAGCCCGGCTGGCCGAGGTGCTGGAGGCGCTGCATGTCGAGTTCAAGGCCTGGGTGCGCGGCCGCCGCGGCCCGCGCCTCACCGCGCCGGAGGATGCGCTGTTCACCGGCCGCTTCTGGACCGGCCGCCAGGCCCTGCCGCTGGGCTTGTGCGACGGGCTGGCGGATGCGCGCGCCGAGGCGCGGCGGCGCTTCGGCGACAAGGTGCGGCTGCTGCCCGTGACCGGGCGGCGGCGATCCTTCCCCTGGTCACTGCTGGGCGGGGCGGGCGAATCCCTGGCCCGGGGCGCGCTGGCGGTGGCCGAGGAACGCGCGGCCTGGGCGCGGATCGGGCTGTAGGCGGCGCGCCGCTTTCCCGCTTGCGTTTTCTGCTGCGATGCATCATGTATGCGCCGTCAGCGGGGGAACGCCCCGCCCGGACCCGGCCGCGTGAGCGGCGCCATGCCCTGAAATCCAGGCGCGCAGGCAGTCGAACTGCCGGGTTCCCGATGCTTCTTCCCGGATCCGCCCAGCCACGCGGGGTGTCCACCCTGAAACATCACGGCCAGCGCCCACGGGTGCGCCGTGCTGCTGGATCATTCATGACTCAATTCTCCGAACTCGGCCTCCATCCCCTGCTGCTGCGCGCGCTGGAGGAAGCCGGCTACACCACCCCCACCCCCATCCAGTCCCAGGCCATTCCGGTGGTGCTGGACGGCCGCGACGTGCTGGGCATCGCCCAGACCGGCACCGGCAAGACCGCTGCCTTCGCCCTGCCCATCCTGCACCGCCTGGCCAACACGCCCGGTCGGCCGCCGCGCGGCGGCTGCCGCGTGCTGGTGCTGAGCCCGACGCGCGAGCTGGCCAGCCAGATCGCCGACAGCTTCAAGACCTACGGCAAGCACATGGGCTTCTCGGTCGCCACCGTCTTCGGCGGCGTCGGCCATGCGCCCCAGCAGCGCGCCCTGGCGCGCGGCGTGGATGTGGTGGTCGCCACCCCTGGCCGGCTGCTCGACCACATGAACACCCGCGTCGCGCGGCTCGACCACACCCAGATCCTGGTGCTGGACGAGGCCGACCAGATGCTCGACCGCGGCTTCCTGCCCGCGATCCGGCAGATCGTCCGCGCCGTGCCGACCGAGCGCACCACGCTGTTCTTCTCGGCCACCATGCCGCCCGACATCGCGCGGCTTGCCGCCGAGATGCTGCGCGAGCCCGTGCGCATCGAGGTGACGCCGGTGGCCACCACCGCCGAGCGCGTGAACCAGCGCGTGATCATGCTGGATGGCGGGCAGAAGCGCGCCACCCTCGCCGCGCTGCTGCGCGCGGAAGGCGTGGGCCGCACCCTGGTCTTCGCCCGCACCAAGCACGGCGCCGACAAGATCGTGAAGTCGCTGGAGCAGGACGGGCTGCAGGCCAACGCGATCCACGGCAACAAGGGCCAGTCCCAGCGCGAACGCGCCCTGGCCGACTTCAAGTCCGGCCGCGCCCCCATCCTGGTGGCGACCGACATCGCGGCCCGCGGGATCGACGTGCCCGAGGTGACGCACATCATCCAGCACGAGCTGCCCGAGGTGCCCGAGACCTATGTGCACCGCATCGGCCGCACCGCCCGCGCCGGCGCTTCCGGCGAGGCGATCGCCCTGGTTGCACCGGATGAGATGGGGCTGCTCCGCGCCATCGAGCGGGTGACGCGCCAGCGCATCGCCGCCGAGGACATCCGCAGCGACCGCTCGCGCCCGCTGGATGAGCGCGCGACGCCCAAGCGCCCGCAGCGCGGCGAGGGT
>SKWC01000223.1 GCA_007129145.1 Rubritepida sp. | reverse complement strand
CCGCGGGCCATGTGCTGCCGCTGCGCCGCGTGGTGCAGGCGGGCCGGCGGCGCTGGCAGTCGGGCCGCTGGTTCTTCCGCGACGACACCATGTTCCTGCTGCCCGGCGATTCGCCCATGGGCCTGCGCCTGCCGCTCGACTCGCTGCCCTGGATCAGCCCCGAGGCGCTGGCCCTGGAAGCCGAGGCCGCGCCCGATCCCTTCGCCCCGCGCGACGCCCTGCCCCTGCTGGACCAGATCCGCGCCAGCTTCCACCGCCCCGGCGCGGGTCAGGACGCCGGAATCGAGGATTTCCGCCCGCAGCCGCAGCCGGCGCCGGACGTCGGCATGGATGACCCCGCCCAGGTCCGCACCGCGCTCTGCGTCGAGCCGCGCGGCGGGATGCTGCATGTGTTCATGCCGCCGCTCTTCGCCGCCGAGGATTGGCTGGAGCTGGTCGCCGCCATCGAGGACACGGCCGAGGAAACCGGCCGCAAGGTGTTCCTGGAAGGCTACCTGCCGCCCTCGGACGACCGGCTGGAGCATTTCTCGGTCACCCCCGATCCGGGCGTGATCGAGGTGAACATCCACCCCGCCCATTCCTGGCCGGACATGAGCACGCGCACCACGCAGCTCTATGAGGAAGCCCGCCAGCTCGGGCTGGCCACCGAGAAATTCATGCTGGACGGCCGCCATGTCGGCACCGGCGGCGGCAACCATGTGGTCATGGGCGGCGCGCGGGTCGAGGACAGCCCCTTCCTGCGCCGGCCGGACCTGCTGCGCAGCCTGGTGGCCTTCTGGCACAACCACCCCTCGCTGAGCTTCCTGTTCTCGGGCCTGTTCATCGGCCCCACCAGCCAGCACCCGCGGGTGGACGAAGCCCGCATGGACGCCCTGCGCGAGCTGGAGATCGCCTTCCGCGAGCTGGACCGCGCCGGCCCCAACCCGCCGCCCTGGCTGACCGACCGGCTGTTCCGCAACATCCTCGCGGATATGACGGGCAACACCCACCGCACCGAGTTTTGCATCGACAAGATGTACGACCCGAACCATGCGGGCGGCCGCCGCGGGCTGGTGGAATTCCGCGCCTTCGAGATGCCTCCGCACGCCGAGATGTCCATGGCGCAGATGCTGCTGATGCGCGCCGCCGTGGCCGCCTTCTGGCAGCAGCCCTACCGCCGCGCGCCGGTGCGCTGGGGCACCGCCCTGCATGACCGCTTCATGCTGCCCGAATACGCCACGGCCGATTTCCACGGCGCGCTGGAGGAATTGTCGCAAATCGGCCGCCCGCAGGGCTTCGGGCTCGACCCCGCATGGTTCGCCCCGCACATCGAGTTCCGCTTCCCCAGGATCGGCGGCGTGCATGTCGCGGGCATGGCGGTGGAGCTGCGCCACGCCCTCGAACCCTGGCACGTCCTGGGCGAGGAGGCGGCCGGCGGTGGCACGGTGCGCTATGTGGACAGCAGCACCGAGCGCGTGCAGGCGAAGGTCTCGAACTGGGTGCCGGAGCGCTTCGTCCTCGCCGCGCATGGCGTGGCGGTGCCGCTTCAACCCACCGGCCGCGCCGGGGAATATGTGGCCGGCATCCGCTTCAAGGCCTGGGACCCGCCTTCCGCCCTGCACCCCACGGTGCGCGCCCAGACGCCGCTGATCCTGGAGGTGTTCGACCGCTGGACCGGGCGTTCGCTCGGCGGGATGACGCATCACGTGGCGCACCCGGGCGGGCGCAACTACGACAGCTTCCCGGTGAACGCGAACGAGGCCGAGGCACGCCGCCGCGCCCGCTTCCTCCCCTTCGGCCACACGCCCGGCGCAGCGCGGGAACCCCTCGCCGCGCCCAGCCTGGAGCACCCCTGCACGCTCGATCTCCGTGCCCACGCCTGAACTCTTCACCACCGGCCCCGATGAGATGGCCTCGGGGCGCGGCGAGGTTCGGCCGCATTGGCGGGGCATCATCGGCGTCATCGGCAGCATGGGCCGCGCCGCCCTGGCGGAGCGCGCCCAGCGGCTGAACCGCGCCATGGTCGAGGAAGGCGTCGCCTCCATCCTGCCCGGCGCGGGCCGGGACGGGCTGTGGCGGCTCGACCCCGTGCCGCTGCCGCTTCCGGCCGCCGAGTTCGAGGCCCTGGCCGCGGGGCTGGCGCAGCGCGCGCGGCTGCTCGATGCGGTGCTGGCCGATCTCTATGGCCCGCAGGCGCTGCTGGCCGAGGGACGGCTGCCGGCACCGCTGGTGTTCGGCAGCCCCGCCTTCGTGCGCGCGGCCCGGCGCGGCAACGCGCCCGCGCACCGGCCGCAGCTGCATCTCTATGCCGCCGACCTGATCCGCGGCCCCGACGGGCGCTGGGCGGTGCTGCAGGACCGCACTGGCGTGGCCTCGGGGCTGGGCAAGGTGCTGGAGAACCGCCGCCTGCTGGGCGCGGCCATGCCGGAGGCCACGCGCACCCTGCAGCCGCGCAGCATCCACCCCTTCTTCGACCTCTGGCAGGAGGCGCTGGCCCGCCTCGCGCCACACCACAAGCCCGACCCGGCGGTGGCGCTGCTCTCGCCCGGCACCGCCGACCCGCATTGGTTCGAGCATGTGGTGCTGGCGCGCGAACTGGGCTGCGCCCTGGTCGAGCCGGGCGACCTGACGGTGCGCGGCGGCGCGCTGTTCCTCAAGACCCTGGCCGGGCTGCAGCCGGTGGATGTGGTCCTGAGCCGGCTGAACGCAGCCGCGCTCGTCCCGCTGGACCAGCCCGAGGCCCATGCGGCCGCCGGCGTGCCGGGCATCCTGGACGCGGCGCGGCATGGCGCGCTGACCCTGCTGAACGCGCCCGGGGCGGGCCTGGCCGAGGCGCCGGGGATCGCGGCCTTCCTGGATGCGCTCTGCCCGCAGCTGCTGGGCGGCGAGGCACTGCGCCTGCCCGCCCTGCCCACCGTCTGGCTG
>SKWC01000392.1 GCA_007129145.1 Rubritepida sp. | reverse complement strand
GGCGCGCGCCCTGATCGCCGATCTCGCGGCCGCGCGCCCGCCCGGGCCGCTGGTGCTGGACGTGCCCGAGGACCACGCCGATGCGGTGGCGGTGGCGCGCGCCATGGGCATGGCGAAGGTGTTCGAGACGGCGCGGATGTACACCGCACCCCCGCCGCCCATGCAGCGGGGGTGGCTCTATGGCATCACCAGCTTCGAGCTGGGCTGAGCCCCTTCAGATGTGCAGCGCCCTTCCGTCCACCGCCAGCGCCGCCTCCTTCACCGCCTCGTTCAGCGAGGGATGCGCGTGGCAGGTCCGCGCCACATCCTCGCTCGACGCGCCGAACTCCATCGCCAGCGCGATCTCCGCGATCAGCGTGCCCGCGTCGGGCCCGATGATGTGGGCACCCAGCAGCAGGTCGGTCTTGTCATCGGCCAGCAGCTTCACGAAGCCGTCCATCTCGCCCATCGCCCGCGCCCGGCCATTGGCGGTGAAGGGGAACTTGCCCACCCTGTAGCCCTGGCCGCGCGCCTTCAGCTGTTCCTCGGTCTCGCCCACGGTCGCCACCTCGGGCCAAGTGTAGACCACGCCCGGGATGGTGTTGGGGTTGAGGTGCGGCTTCTGCCCGGCCAGCGTCTCGGCCAGGGCCACGCCCTCCTCCTCGGCCTTGTGCGCCAGCATGGGGCCGGCGATGGCATCCCCGACGGCCCAGATGCCCGGGACATTGGTGGCGAAATGCCCGTCGGTGGCGACGCGGCCGCGCTCATCCAGCGCGACGCCCACCTCGGCCAGCCCCAGCCCCTCCAGGAAGGGGCGGCGGCCGATGGCCACCAGCACCACATCGGCGCGCAGCGTCTCGGCCGGCCCGCCCGCGGCCGGCTCGATGGTGAGGTCCACGCCCTCGGCGTCGGCCGAGGCCCCGGTCACCTTGGTCTTGAGGCGGAACTTGATGCCCTGCTTGCCCAGGATGCGCTGGAAGTTCTTGCCGACCTCCAGGTCCATGGCCGGCACCAGCCGGTCCAGGAACTCCACCACCGTCACCTCCGCACCCAGCCGCCGCCAGACGCTGCCCAGCTCAAGCCCGATGTAGCCGCCGCCGATCACCACCAGGTGCTGCGGCACCGCGTCCAGCTCCAGCGCGCCGGTGGAGGTGACGATGCGCTTCTCGTCCACCTCCACGCCGGGCAGGGGGATGCTCTCGCTGCCGGTGGCGATGACGATGTGCTTCGCGGCGTATTCCTTGCCGTCCACCGCGACCTTGCCCGGTGCGGCGATCCGCCCCGCGCCCTTCAGCCAGGTCACCTTGTTCTTCTTGAACAGGAACTCGATGCCCTTGACGTTGGAGCCCACCACCTCGTCCTTGCGCGCCTGCATCCGCGCGAGGTCCAGGCTGACCTCGCCCACATTCACCCCATGCTCGGCCAGCTTGTGCTTCGCCTCCTCGAAATGCTCGGAGGATTGCAGCAGCGCCTTGGAGGGGATGCAGCCGATGTTGAGGCACGTCCCGCCGAGGGTGGCGCGCTTCTCGACGCAGGCCACCTTCATGCCGAGCTGTGCCGCGCGGATGGCGCAGACATAGCCGCCGGGGCCCGCCCCGATCACGATGACGTCGAATTCTTCGGACATGCTCAGCCCCTCAACGCGGATTTGCGGCGGACATTCGCGCCGAAGGCGGCATGGCGCAAGGCGGTGTCCAGCGTCAGGCATGGTTTTGCTTGGCAAGCGCGCGGGCGGCGGTCCAGCATCGGGTTGCATGCGGGCGCCGGCAGACGCGCCCCTTCAGGAGGATGTTCATGACGTTCCCGAAAGCAGCCATCGGGCGCCGTGGCGCGCTCGCAGTCGGTGGTGCCGCGCTGGGTGGTGCGGCGCTGTCAACGCCCGCCATCGCGCAGGGCCGGTTTCCCTCGCGCGCGGTCCGGCTGATCGTCCCCTGGCCGCCCGGCGGCGCCTCGGACGCGCAACTTCGCAGCATCGCCGAGCTGTCCAGCCGCGAGCTCGGCCAGCCGGTGGTCATCGAGAACCGCGCCGGCGCCGGCGGCACGTTGCACGCGATTCACCTGGCGCGCGAGGCGCGACCTGATGGCTACACGGTGGGGCAGATGCACCTGTCCGTCATTCGCCGACCCTTCCTGGTCAGCCAGCCGCAATGGGACACCACCACCGACTTCACCCACATCATCGGCCTGACGGGCTGGCTGTTCGGCATGGCCGTGCGTGCCGACAGCCCCTTCCAGAGCCTCCAGGACGTGCTGGAATACGCGCGCGCCAACCCCGGCGCCGTCTCCTACTCGACATCGGGCATCGCCACCACCAACCACCTGGCGATGGAGACCCTCCAGGAGATGACCGGGGTGGAGTTCACCCATGTGCCCTTCCGCGGCGCCACCGAGGGCATCACGGCCGTGCTTGGCGGGCAGGTGACCATGATCGCCGACAGCGCCACCTGGGCGCCGCATGTGGAGGCGGGGCAGATGCGCGCCCTGACCGTCTGGACGCCCGAGCGCTGGCACGCCTTCCCCAATGTGCCGACCCTGCGCGAACTGGGCTACGACATCGTCGTGACGTCCAACTACGGCATCAGCGGCCCGCCGCGCATGGACCCTGGCGTCGTCCGCGTCCTGCACGACGCCTTCAAGGCCGCGCTGATGCATGACGACAACGCCCGGGTGCGGCACAACTTCAACATGCCGCTGGTCTATCTCGACACCCAGCAATTCCACCAATTCGTGCTGGAGCGCGCGGCCTATGAGCGCGAGCTGATCGGTCGGCTGGGCATCCGGATGTCCTGAGCGGACCTCAGCCCAGCAGAAGGTCGCGCGCCTCGTTCAGGCGCGCGGCCAGCCAGTCGCTGCCGCCGCGGTCGGGATGCGCGGTCTGCATCATGCGGCGGTGGGCGGCGCGGATCTCGGCCGTCGTGGCACCCTCCTG
>SKWC01000154.1 GCA_007129145.1 Rubritepida sp. | reverse complement strand
CTCGATCCGCGCGGCGATGCCCGCCCCGCCGGCAGCGGCGGGCGCGATGCGCAGCTTCTCGTAGCGCAGCACCGCCAGCACCTGGCCGCCGGGGGCGGGCGAGGGCGGTGGCAGGCCCGAGAGCGCCAGCCCATCGGCGGTCTCCGCGGCGGCCAGCCCGTCGGCGGTGGCGCCGGTCAGCCGCGCCTCGATCAGGTTCGCATGGCCCACGAAGGTGGCGACGAAGCGGTTCGCCGGCCTTTCGTAGATCTCCGCCGGCGTGCCCACCTGCTGCAGCCGCCCGGCGTTCATCACCGCGATCCGGTCGGACATGGCCATGGCCTCGCCCTGGTCATGGGTCACGAAGACGAAGGTCGCGCCCAGGTGGCGCTGCAGCCGGCGCAGCTCCTCCTGCATCTGCAGGCGCAGCTGCAGGTCGAGCGCGCCCAGCGGCTCGTCCAGCAGCAGCACGGCGGGCTCGTTCACCAAAGCGCGCGCCATGGCCACGCGCTGGCGCTGCCCGCCCGAGAGCTGGTCCACCCGCCGGTCGCCATATTCCTCAAGCCGGACCAGCCGCAGCGCCTCCACGACGCGCTCCGCCGCCTGCGCGCGGTTCACGCCCCGCATGCGCAGCCCGAAGGCGACGTTGTCGCGCACGCCCAGATGCGGGAACAGCGCCAGGTGCTGGAAGATCATGTTGGTCGGGCGCTCATAGGGCGCGAGATGCAGGATGCTGCGCCCCTCGATCAGGATGTCGCCGCCCGAGGGCGCCTCGAAGCCCCCGATCGCGCGCAGCAGCGTCGTCTTGCCGCAGCCCGACGGCCCCAGCAGCGAGAAGAACTCGCCACGCCTGATGTCGAGCGACACCTCGTGCAGCGCCGTCACGCTGCCGAAGCGCTTGGCGACCTGGCGGATGGAGACGGCGACCGATTCGGCCGCCGTCCCGGTGTGATCACGGAGCACCCCTGGTTCCATCCCGGGTCAGGCGGCCCGGAACCGGCCCCAGGCCTCGATCCAGCGGTCCATGGCGGGGGGGAAGGTGTAGCGGTGCAGCGGGATCCCGCGCTGCTCGACGTCATAGCCCAGGCGCTGCTGGTCGGCCTGGCTGAAGGTTGCGGCGACATTGCCATTGGTCACGGGATACTGCGTCTCGCGGCCGAGCTGCGTGCCGAATTCGTCGGACAGCGCGGCGTTGATGGCGGCATGCGCCAGCTCCCAGTTGCGGCTGTCGCGCGGGATGAAGGCGGAGTGGGTGAACACCAGCAGCCCCTCGCGCGGCCAGTTGTTCGTCGCATTCATGCCCTGCCGCTGCAGCGCGGCGCGCATCGGGATCCAGCCGAAGATCGCATCCACCTCGCGCGAGGACATCAGGTTCACCGCCTCGGCGAAGCTGCCCCAGATGGTGCGGAAGTTGCGCTTCTTCGAGATCAGGAACTGCGTCACCCGGTTGAGATCCGCCTGCGACATCGTCTCGGGCGAGGTGATGCCCAGGTGCAGCGCGGTGAGGCAGATGGACTGGTAGGGGTCGTCGCGCAGCGCCACGCGCCCGGCGTAGCGGTCGTCGAACAGAACGCCCCAGGACTGCGTCACGGGGTCGTCCTCGGGGATGCGGTCGCGGTTGAAGATGACGCTGTCATAGCCCCACACCACGGGCAGCATGAAGGTCCGGTCGCCGCGGCGGGTGATCTCGGATTCAAACAGCGGCGAGATCTTCGCGGCGTTGGGAATCCGCGCGAGGTCGAGCGGCCGGGCCAGTTCCTGCCCGGCGCGCTCGCGCAGCACCGGCGCCTGGATGAAGCCGGTGGTGGCATACATCAGGTCGTAGCGGGCGGTGCCGCCCGGTGCCATCAGCTTGGCCGCCGTATCGGTCGGCGAGACATAGGGCAGGTTGTCCACCCGCGCCTCGATCATCCGCTCCAGGATGGCGCGGGCGCCGTCCGGGATGAAGGGGCCGGGCATCACCGCCGTCAGCCGCCTCTCCTGCGCGGCGGCGGGGCCATGGGCCGCGGCCGCGCCCAGGGCGCCCCCCGCGAGAATGAGCGCCTCACGGCGCCGCAGATGTCCAAACGTCATGATGACCTCCTCTGTTCAGTTTTGTGGAATGCCTCAGCCGTTGCGTTCCGTGCCGCGGCCGATCAGGAAGGCGCCCAGCGAGAGCGCGGTGGACACCAGGATGATCACCACCGCCATGGCTGGCAGGTGCGGTGCGATCTCGTCCACCACCAGCAGCCAGAACAGCACCGGGATGGTTCGGTCATGGCCGATGACGAAGACGGTGCGGATGAATTCGTCGAAGGACAGGGTGAAGGCGAACAGCACGGTCGCCACCACGGCGGGCTTCAGGATCGGCCAGACCACATGGCGGAACACCTTCAGCGGGGTCGCGCCGAGGTCCATCGCCGCTTCCTCGAGCGTGCGGTCGAAGCCGTGCACGCGCGGATAGAGGGTGAGGAAGGCGAAGGGCAGCACGTAGTTCACATGCGCCACCAGCACCGAGGTCCAGAGGTCGGCGCGCACCTCGAACCAGCCGAAGAAGATCAGCAGCACCACGCCGCCCACGATGCCCGGCAGCAGCACCGGCAGCAGGATCAGGTTCAGCACCAGCGACTGCCCGCGCACCCCGTGCCGGAAGCCGAGCGCGAGGAGCAGCGCCAGCGAGGTGGAGATCACCGCCGCCACCGCGCCGACCGCGAGCGAATTGCCGAAGGCCGCGAGCAGGGCGGGCGTTTCCAGCACCTGCGCGTACCAGCGCAGGGTGAAGCCCTGCAGGGGGAAGCCGGTGGCGATGTTGTCGTTGAAGGACAGCACCAGGATGACCAGCAGCGGCAGGTAGAGGAACAGCATGAACGCCGCCGCATAGGCGAACAGCGCACCGCGCCACCAGCGGTACGGGTCGCGCATGCGCGGCCCGGGGGCAGGGGCGGGGGCAGG
>SKWC01000128.1 GCA_007129145.1 Rubritepida sp. | reverse complement strand
CGCCGCCATCGTTTCCATCCAAGCCGTGACAGTCAGCTTGAATCAGAAACCAGCACCCGATTCCTACACCTGATTGGGTTTCGACCCTAGAGCTTTTTCGGATCGGACGGCACCGGCCCGGTGCCGCGACCGACAGGTCGGAAAAGGCCCTAACCCCCAGCGCAGGCGGCGCAGAGCCCCTCAAGCTCGACCGTCATCCGCTCCACCCGGAAGCCGGCGCGCGCCGCGGCGGCCTCCAGCGCATGGGCGACCCCGGCATCCGTCAGCTCCGTGGTGGCGCCGCATTGCCGGCAGATCAGGAACTGGTGCGGGTGGTCATGGCCGCAGCCGGCATGGGCGTGGCCGGCCTCGACGCAGGGGGTGAAGGCGTTCAGCCGCTCCAGCTTGTGGATCAGCCCCTGCTCCAGCAGGAAATCCAGCGCGCGGTAGATGGTGGGGGGTGCGGCGGCGCCGCGGCTGCCGCGCAGCTGGTCCAGCAGCGCATAGGCGCCGAGCGGCTGCTCGGCCTCCAGCACCAGGCGCAGCACCTCGCGCCGCAGCGGCGTCAGCTGGGCCCCGCGTGCCGCACAGCGCGCCGCCGCCTGGTCCAGCATGGCCTGCATGTCCATCGCGCCCCTCACCCCAATGCCGCGATATCCATATAGTCTGCGGCCATGAGCGACACCCCCTCCCCCCTGCCGATCGCCGACGCGGCCGCCCGCGCGCGCTTCATCGCCGCCGTTCGCTTCGACCTGCGCGGCCTGGTGCCGGCCATCGCGCAGCAGCATGACAGCGGCGAGGTGCTGATGATGGCCTGGATGAACGCGGACTCGCTGGCGGAGACGCTGGCGACGGGCCGCGCCTGCTACTACAGCCGCAGCCGCGGCGGGCTGTGGCGCAAGGGCGAGAGCTCGGGCCAGGTGCAGGCGGTGCGGGACATCCGCCTGGATTGCGACGGCGACACGCTGCTGCTGCTGGTGGACCAGCATGGCGTGGCCTGCCACACCGGGCGGCGCAGCTGCTTCTACCTCGCCCCGCGCGACGGCGAGCTGACCGAGATCACCGCCCCGCTCGTCAGCCCCGAAAGGCTCTATGGCGCATGACCCCCGTCACGCTGCTGACCGGCTTCCTGGGCGCCGGCAAGACCACCCTGCTGAACCGCCTGCTGCACGACCCCGCCATGGCCGGCACCGCCGTGCTGGTGAATGAGTTCGGCGAGGTGGGGCTCGATCACCTGTTCATCCACGCCCCGGAGGAGGAGACGGTGCTGCTCGCCTCGGGCTGCCTGTGCTGCACCATCCGCGGCGACCTCTCTCGCGCGCTGCGCGATCTTGCTTCCCGCGGGGTGGCGGAGGGGCGCAGGTTCCGCCGCGTCGTGATCGAGACGACGGGCCTCGCGGACCCCGCGCCCATCCTGCACACGCTGATGCGCGACCCGATGCTGCTGCGCGACTACCGGCTGGACGGGGTGGTGACGCTGGTGGATGCGGTGGCGGGTGCGGCGACACTGGACGCCCAGGAGGAGGCGCGGCGGCAGGTGGCGGTGGCGGACCGCATCCTGCTGAGCAAGACGGACCTGGCCGATCCCGCGCCGCTGCTGCCCATCCTGCGCGAACTGAACCCGGTGGCACCCATCCTGGATGCGCGCGAGGCGGGGGCGGAGGCGCTGCTGGACACCGGCCCCTTCGAGACGGCCGGCAAGGGCATGGCAATCGCGGGCTGGATCGAGGCGGCGGGGCACCATCATCATCACCATGGGCACCACCATGGGCACGACGTGAACCGCCATGACGCGCGCATCCGCGCGCTGTGCCTGCGCTTCGAGGAGCCGCTGCCCTGGGAGGGCGTGGCCGGCTACATCGAGATGCTGGCGATGACCCATGGCGCGCAGATGCTGCGCACCAAGGGCATACTGAATGTGAAGGGCGAGGCGGGGCCCGTGGTGGTGCATGGCGTGCAGCACAGCTTCCACCCGCCGCAGCGCCTGGCGGAATGGCCCGCGGGCGACGACCGCTCCTCGCGCCTCGTCTTCATCCTGCGCGACCTCGACCCCCGCGTGGTGGAGGAGGGGTTGCGCGCCTTCATCGGAGCCGCCGCATGAGGCTGGAACTGCGCACCCTGACCGGCGCGGCGCTGGAGCCGCACCTGCCCGCGCTGGCGGGGCTGCGCAGCGAGGTCTTCGCCGAATACCCTTACCTCTATGCGGGCGACGCCGATTACGAGGCGCGCTACCTGCGCCGCTACGCCGAAAGCCCGGGGGCGGCGGTGGTGGTGGCGCTGGACGGCGATGCGGCGGTGGGGGCGGCGACCTGCCAGCCCATGGCCGAAACCCATGGCCCGATGCGCGAGGCCTTCGCCCGCGCCGGGCTCGATCCCGCGCGCTTCTGCTATTTTGGGGAATCCGTGCTGCGCGCCGCCTACAGGGGGCAGGGCGCGGGGGTGGGCTTCTTCGCGGCGCGCGAGGCGCATGCGCGGGCGCTGGGACTGACCGAGGCCTGCTTCTGCGCCGTGGTGCGCAACCCCAACGACCCGCGCCGCCCGGCCGCCTACACACCGCTCGACGCCTTCTGGACCCGGCGCGGCTACAGCCACCACCCCGCGCTGTCCTGCGTGATGCGCTGGCGGGAATTGGGCGATGACCGCGAGACACCGCACACCCTCTCCTTCTGGCTGAAGCGCCTGGCATGAGGGCGCTGCGCCTCGCCTGCCTCGCCTGGCCGGTCGAGCCCCTTCCCTCCATCGCCGCCTATGCGGCGAAGCTCGATCGCTGGTGCGCCGAGGCGCGTGCGGGCGGGGCGGAGATGCTGCTCGCGCCTGAATACGCCTGCGTGGAGCTGGGCGCGGCGCTGGCGGGCGGCACGCGCGGCGATGCGGCGGCCGAGTTGCGCGCCATGACGGCGGCGGCACCCGAGGTGCTGGCGGCGATGCGCGGGG
>SKWC01000442.1 GCA_007129145.1 Rubritepida sp. | reverse complement strand
GCCTCGGGGCGGGAGGAGCGGCCGAAGCCGCGCAGATCGAGGCACCACACGTCGAAGCCACGCCCGGCGATGTAGGCCATCCAGGACAGCCCGCCCAAGGGCAGGTCGAAGCTGCTGTGCGACGGGTAGTCCGCGCCATGCACGAACAGCAGGGTCCGCCCGGGCGCGACGTCCTGCGGCGCCTCGGGGCGCCGGTTAACCAGGAACAGCTCCACGCCCGGATCGCCGCCGGGGATCAGGTGGTCTTCCTCGGTCAGCGTCGGCTGCGCGCGCGCCCCCGACGCGAGCCAGAGCGGCGCGGCCAGCATGGGCGCCGTCAACAGGGAACGGCGGTGCATGAAAACTCTCCCTCGGCTGCGGCGGGCAGAGTAACCCCCCGCTGCGGCTTCCGCGAGGGGCGGGGCCCAGGCGGTGAGGCGGCTCACCGCTCGCAGCGGATGAACAGCGTGGCGCGATGCGCCACATCCCCCACATCGGCGGCCGACATCTCGCGCCCCCGGCTTTGCGCGATGGCGGGGTCCAGCCCCGCGCGACGGGCGAACTCCAGCGCGGTGCGGCCCTGCACGGCGAAGTTCACATTCTGCGCGATGTCCCCGGTGTGCTGCGCCAGGCGCTGCGCGTTCAGCTTGGAGACGATCACCCCCACCACATGCCCATGCATGTCGAGCAGCGGCCCGCCCGAATTGCCGGGCTGCACCTCGGCGCTGATCTGGAACTGGTCGGGGTTGTCGCGCAGCCCGCGCAGCCCGTTCACCTCGCCGCGGGTCAGCTTGGGCTCGGTGCTGAGCAGCCCGGCCAGCGGGAAGCCATAGGCCACCACGCCCTCGCCGCGGCGGATGGCCGGGCCGTCGCGGAAGGCCAGCGGCGTGCCCACGAGGCCGGGCACGTCCAGCAGCGCGAGATCGAGCCGCGCATCCACCCGCGCGGGCGGGCGCGCCGCCAGCCACTGCCCCGAGGGCGTGAACAGCAGCACGCGGTTGCAGCCGGCGATCACATGCTCATTGGTCATGACGCGGCCCTGGGCCACCAGGAAGCCCGTGCCGGTGGAGACGCGCCGCGCGCGGCGGTTCGGCTCGGCCAGCGGCACGGATGCGCTGGCGGGACCGGCGAGGCGCGGGGCGCCGCCAAGGGCAGGGGCGGGGGCGGCGGCGCTGCGGATGGCGATGTCGCGCGTGACGCAGATGTCCTGGTCGCGCAGCACCGATTCGCGGCCGTCGGCCAGCACGAGGCGCAGGTCGAAGCGGCAGCCGGTGTCGCCGGCGGGGGTGATGCGGAAGCCCTGCCCATCGCCCAGCGGCCGGTCGGGGCGCAGCAGGTTGCGGCCCCAATCGCCCTGCGCGCCGCGCGGGCTGCGCACGGCGAACAGCGCCACGGCCGGCGTGCCGGTGCGGTTGACCATGCGGAAGGGGGCGGCCTCGGCCGCGCTCTGCGCCATGGCTGGCGCGGGGGCCGGCAGGGGAAGGGCCAGCGGGAACCCCAGCAGCGGGATCAGGATGAGCAGGCGGCGCATGGCGGCGATGTGCGCCCTGGGTTGCGCTGGCGCAAGGTTCCCACCCCTTGACCCTGCCATGGTGGCAGGCACCACCTCCAGCGAGCCATGGATCACAACGCACCCACCCCCAACGCCACCCTGCCGCTGACCGGCATGACCTGCGCAGCCTGCGCCAGCCGGGTGGAGCGTGCCTTGAGCAAGGTGCCGGGCGTGCTGACCGCCGATGTGAATCTCGCCGGCGAAAGCGCGCGTATCACCGGCTCGGCCGCCCTGCCCGACATCGAGGCGGCGCTGCGCCGCGCCGGCTACGGGCTGCGCGAGGAGGTGCGCGAGGTCGGCGTGACCGGAATGTCCTGCGCCACCTGCGTCGGCCGCGCCGAACGCGCGCTGGCCGGCGTTCCGGGCGTGCTGGAGGTCTCGGTGAACCTCGCCTCCGAACGCGCCACGCTGCGCGTCCTGGCGGGCACCGATGCGGGGGTCATCGAGGCGGCGCTGGTGCGCGCGGGCTATGGCGTGGCCTCCGATTCGGTGCGGCGAGGCCTCCCGCGCGAGGACATCGCGCTGGGTGCGGCCGCCATCCTCGCCGCGCCCTTCATGCTGGGCATGATCGGCATGGCCTTCGGCCAGGACTGGATGCCGGGCGGCTGGTGGCAGCTGGCGCTGGCCGCGCCGCTGCAATTCGTCCTGGGCGCGCGCTTCTACCGCGGCGGCTATGCCGCGCTGCGCGCGGGTGCCGCCAACATGGATGTCCTGGTGGCGCTGGGCACCTCGGCGGCCTTCGGCCTATCGCTGTGGATGCTGCTGACCGGCCATGACCACCACCACCTCTATTTCGAGGCCGCGGCGCTCATCATCTTCTTCGTGCTGCTGGGCAAGCGGCTGGAGGCGCGTGCCAAGCAGGCCACCGCGGGCGCCATCCGCGCGCTGCTCGACCTGCGCCCGCGCATGGCGCGCCGGCTGAACGAAGCAGGCGCGGAGCACGAGGTTCCGGCCGCGCTGCTGCGGCTGGATGATGTGGTGATGCTGCGCCCCGGCGGGCGGGTCCCGGCCGATGGCGTGATCGAGCATGGCGAGGCCGGGCTCGATGAAAGCGCCATCACCGGCGAAAGCCGCGCGGTGGCCAAGGCGCCGGGCGACAAGCTGATCACCGGCACGGTGGTGCTGGACGGCGCGCTGCGCATGCGCGTGACCGCCACCGGCGACGACACGGTGCTGGCGCGCGTCGCCGCGCTGGTGGCCGCCGCCCAGGCCAGCCGCGCGCCCATCCAGAAGCTGGTGGACCGCATTTCGGCGGTGTTCGTGCCGGTGGTTGTGGCGCTGTCGGTCCTGACGCTGGCCGGATGGCTGCTGGCCGGCGCGGGCGCCGAGGCCGCGATCCTGGCCGCGGTGGCGGTGCTGGTCATCGCCTGCCCCTGTGCGCTGGGGCT
>SKWC01000468.1 GCA_007129145.1 Rubritepida sp. | reverse complement strand
CCGCCGAGGCTCTGGCGGCGGTTCGCGCCGTGCTGGCGGGCTGACACCCGCCCGTTTCCGCGTTGCGCGGAACATGGGGAAACGGTAATGCCCCGGGGCGAAATCGTCCTGGGAGAGAACCGAACCATGTCCCGCTTCGTTCTTCAGCGCCGCGCGGCGCTGGCCACCGGCGCCGCCACCCTCATGGCCCCCGCTGTGCTGCGCGCGCAGGACGCGCCGGTGCGCGTCGGCGCCATCCTCTCGGCCACCGGCGGCCTTGCAGCCTTCGTGCCCCCCATCCGCGCGGGCATCGCGCTGGCCGTCGCGCAGATCAACGACTCGGGCGGGGTGCTGGGCGGGCGGCGCATCCAGCTGGTCGAGGCCGATGACCAGACCAACCCCCAGGCCGGCGTGACGGCGGCGACCCGCCTCGTGCAGGCCGAGAGCGTCTCGGCCATCATCGGGCCCATGGCCTCGGGCATCACCATCGCGGTGGCCAATGCCGTGACCGTGCCCGCGGGCGTGCCCATCATCAGCCCCTCGGCCACCGCGCCGGCCGTCTCCGACATCCAGGACAATGACACGGTGTTCCGCACCGCGGTCCCCGACGGGCTGCAGGGCCAGGTGCTGGCGCGGCTGACGCGGGAGGCGGGGATCAGCCGCGTTGCCGTCATCGCGGTGAACAACGACTACGGCCGGGGCCTCTCGGGCAGCTTCGGCGCGGCCTTCACGGCGCGCGGCGGCACCGTCACGGGCAGCCAGAATTTCGAGGAGAACCGCCCCTCCTACCGCGCCGAGGTGCAGACCCTGGCGCGCGCGGGCAACCCGGAGGCGCTGGTGGTCATCGGCTACCCGGCCTCGGGCGGCAACACCATCCTGCGCAACTCCATCGAGAACGGCTTCTTCCGCCGCCACATCCTGACCGATGGCATGCGCGACCAGTCGGTGGTGGACCAGATCGGCGCCGCCGCCATGGAGGGCACCTTCGGCACCGCGCCGGGCTCGGCCGCGGAGGCCGGCCGCCGCGCCGCCTATGAGCAGGCCTTTCGCGCGGCCAATCCGACCCTCGATCCGGGCGGCGCCTTCGTTGCCCAGGCCTTCGACGCGGCCATGATCATCGCCCTCGCCATCCAGGCCGCCGGCGGCACCGACCGCGCCGCCATCGCCCGGCAGTTCCGCGCGGTCGCCAACGCCCCCGGCCAGGAAATCGGCCCCGGCGAATTCGCCCGCGCCCGCACCCTGATCGAGCAGGGCACGGCCATCAACTACCAGGGCGCCTCGGGCCCGGTGGAGTTCAACGCCACCGGCGACGCCCAGGGCCGCATCGAGCACTGGTCGGTCCAGAACGGCCGCATCACCGCGGTCGCGCAACTGGCCGAGTGAGCGCGCCCGCCATCGAATTGCGCGGGGTGGTGAAGCGCTTCGGCGGCTTCACCGCCCTCGATGGCGTGTCCTTCGCCGTGCCCGAGGGCTCGATCACCGGGCTGATCGGGCCCAATGGCGCGGGGAAATCCACGGCCTTCTCCGTGATCGCGGGCTTCTTCCCGCCGGAGGAAGGCCGCGTGCTGCTGCGCGGGCAGGACATCACGGGGCTTGCGCCCTGGGCGCTGCATGCGCGGGGGCTCGCGCGCACCTTCCAGATCCCGCGCCTGTTCCAGCGCCTGACCGTGCTGGAGAATCTCATGGTCGCCGCCCGCGACCAGGCGGGCGAGGCGCTGCCCGCGCCCTGGTTCGCGCGCGGGCGCATCGCGCGCGAGGAAGCGGCGCTGCGGGCGCGCGCCATGGCGGTGCTGGAACGCCTCAACCTCGCGCGCCATGCGGACGCCCCCGCCACCGCGCTGTCGGGCGGGCAGAAGAAGCTGGTGGAACTGGGCCGCGCGCTGATGAGCGGCGCGCGGGTGATCCTGCTGGACGAGCCCGCGGCCGGGGTGAACCGCACCCTGCTGCGCGACATCGCCGCCACGGTGGCGCGGCTGAACCGCGAGGAGGGGATTACCTTCCTGGTGATCGAGCACGACCTCGAACTGGTGGCCGAACTCTGCGACCCGGTGCATTGCCTGGCCGAGGGGCGGCTCATCGCCTCGGGCGGGATGGATGCCGTGCGCGCGGACCCCGTGGTGGCCGAGGCCTATCTCGGCATGGCGATCGAACCCGAATGAGCCTTCTGCAGGCGCGCGGCGTGGTCGGCGGCTATGGCGAGGCCGACATCCTGAACGGCGTGGACCTTACGGTCGCACCCGGGCAGGTGGTGGTGATCATCGGCGCCAATGGCGCTGGAAAGTCCACCGCCATGAAGGCCATCGCGGGGCTGGTGCGGGTGCGGCTGGGCAGCATCACCTTCGACGGCGCCGACATCACCAACCGCCCCGCCGAGGAGATGGTGGGCCGCGGCCTCGCCTATGTGCCGCAGGAGCGCAACGTCTTCGCCTCGCTGACCGTCGAGGAGAACCTGCGCATGGGCGCCTATGTGCGCCCCTCCGCCACCGCCCTGGGCCTGGAGCGCGCCTATGCGACCTTCCCCGACCTGGTGGGCAAGCGCCGCGCCGCGGCGGGCAGCCTCTCGGGCGGGCAGCGGCAGATGGTGGCGGTGGGGCGCGCGCTGATGCTGGCGCCGAAGCTGGTCATGCTGGACGAGCCCACCGCGGGCCTCTCCCCCAAATTCTGCAACCTGATCTTCCACCGCGTGCGCGCCATCGCCGCTCAGGGCATCGCGGTGCTGATGGTGGAGCAGAACGCCCGCCCGGCGCTGGCCATCGCGGATCGCGGCGTGGTGCTGGCGATGGGGCGCAACCGCTTCGAGGATGCCGGCACCGCGGTCGCGGCCAATCCCGAGATCGGCCGCATGTTCCTGGGGGGCTGAGCCGCGTGCTGGAGCTGGTGAACTTCTACCTGATCCCGGGCCTGGTGCTGGGCGCGATCTACGCGCTGGCCGCCGTCGGCGTGTCGCTGATCTATGGCGTGATGCGCTTCGCCAATTTCGCCCATGGCGATCTGATGACCTTCGGCGCCTATGCGGCGCTGTTCTTCGTGGCCGGTTTCGGCATCAGCCCCTGGGCCGCGCTGCCGCTGGCCATCCTGGCCACCATCCCCGTGGCGCTGGCCGCGGACCGCGCCTTCTTCCAGCCGCTGCGGCGCTCGGCACCCGCGGTGCTGCTGATCTCCTCCTTTGGTGTGGCGCTGATGATCCGCGCCGTGGTCTATCTGGCCTACGGCCCCTCGCCCGAGAGCTACACCCGCGGCTTCACGCCGCCCGTGTTCCTGGGCGAGATCCGCTTCCAGCTGCGCCACCTCTACATCCTGGCGGGCGCGCTTCTGGTCGCCTTCGCGGTGCATCTGCTGCTGGCGCACACCCGCGCGGGGCGGGCGATGCGCGCCATGGCCGATGACCCGGACCTCGCGCGCGTGACCGGCGTTCCGGTGGCCGGCGTGATCCGCCTGACCTGGGCGGTGGCCGCGGCGCTGGCGGCCATCGCGGGGGTGTTCCTGGCGATAGACACCGAACTCACGCCCATGCTGGGCTTCAACGTGCTGCTCGCGGCCTTCGCCGGCGCCATATTGGGCGGGATCGGCCGGCCCTGGGGCGCGGCGCTGGGCGGGCTGATCCTGGGCCTCGCCGAGGAACTCTCCTCCTACCCCTGGCTGGGCGAGGGCCCGCTGCTGGAGCCCACCTACAAGGCCGGTGTCGCCTTCGCCGTGCTGGTGCTGGTGCTGATCTTCCGCCCGCAGGGGCTGTTCCGGGGGGTGGGCTGATGGAACCGGCGCTGCTCTACCTGGCGACCATGCTGACGCTGGCGGGCATCTATGCCTGCCTCGCGCTTGGGCTGAACCTGCAATGGGGGCTGACGGGGCTGATGAACTTCGGCCCGCTGGGGTTCCTGGCCGTCGGCGCCTACACCGCCGCCATCCTGACCGCGCCTGCCAGCGCCCAGCACATGGGCGGCTTCGGCTGGCCCTGGTACGCCGCCTGGCCGCTGGCCGCGCTGGCCGGCGCGCTGCTGGCGCTGCCCATCGGCGCCATCGCGCTCAGGCTGCGCGCCGACTACCTGGCCATCGCCACCATCGGCATCGCGGAGATCATCCGCCTTGCCGTGCGCAACGAGGATTGGCTGACCGGCGGGCCCCTGGGCATCTCCGGCATCCCGCGCCCCTTCGAGGCGCTGGGCAGCCCGTTGGGCGAATTCGCCTTCCTGGGGCTGGTCGCGGCCTGTGTCGCGGGGCTCTACATGATGGCCGAGGCCACCGCGCGCAGCCCCTTCGGCCGCGTGCTGCGCGCCATCCGCGAGGATGAGGAGGCCGCGAAGGCGGTGGGCAAGAACCCCGGCGCCTTCCGCCTCGCCGCCTTCATGCTGGGGGCGGCCTGCATGGGGCTCGCGGGTGCCATGATGGCGGGCTTCTTCAAATTCATGGGCCCCGATGCGCTGGACCCGGTGGTGGCGACCTTCCTGGTCTGGGTGATGCTGATCGCGGGGGGCTCGGGCAACAACCGCGGCGCCATCCTGGGTGCCATCGCCATCTGGGGGATCTGGGCGGCCTCCGACTTCCTCGCTGCGCAGCTTCCGCCCGAGCTTGCGACGCGGGCGGCCTATGTGCGGCTTTTCCTGATCGGCCTCGCGCTGCAGCTTATCCTGCTCTACAGGCCGCAGGGGCTGCTGGGCGAGCGGCCGGGGCGCTGAGGAGGGCAGGCGGCGTGGCGGATTCCGTGATCGTGCTGGGTGCGGGGATGGTGGGCGTGTCGGTCGCGGTGCATCTGCGCCGGCGCGGCCTGGATGTGGCGCTGCTGGACCGCAACGCCCCCGGCGAGGGCGCCAGCTTCGGCAATGCCGGCATCATCCAGCGCGAGGCGGTGTTCCCGCACCCCTTCCCGCGCAGCATCCGCGAATTGGCCCGCATCGCGGGCAACCGCGGCGTGGATGCGGTCTATGACCCGCGCGCGCTGCCCGGCCTCGCGCGGCCGCTGCTGGGCTATTGGTGGAATTCGGCCCCCGCGCGCTACCGCCAGGTGGTGGCGGGCCAGGCGGCGCTGGTCGCCACCTGCCTGGATGAGCACTTGGCCATGGCGCGCGCGGCCGATGCGATGGAGCTGCTGCGCCCCACCGGCTGGATCCGCGCCTATGCCGACCCCGCGAAGCTCGATGCCGCGCTGGCCGAGGCCGAGGCCGCGCGGCGCGACTTCGGCGTCGCCTACACCGCGCTGGACGCGGCCGGCTTCGCCGCGCTGGAACCCGCCTTCCAGGTGGAGCGCCCCGGCGCCATCCACTGGACCGAGCCGCTGACCGTGCCCGACCCGAACGGGCTGGTCCTGGCCTATGCGCGCCTGCTGGAGGCCGAGGGCGGGCGCATCACCCGCGGCGACGCCACGACCCTCACGCCGCATGGCGCGGGCTGGCGCGTGATGTCCGAGGACGGGCCGCTGGAGGCCGGAACCGTGGTGGTGGCGCTGGGGGCGGCGGCGCTGAAGGTGACGCGGCCGCTGGGCTATGCGCCGCCGCTGTTCGGCAAGCGCGGCTACCACATGCATTACGCGCTGCGCGGCAACGCGGCCCTGAACCGCCCCGTGGTGGACACGGCCAGCGGCTTCGCGCTGTCGCCCATGCGCGCGGGGGTGCGGCTGACCACGGGCGCCGAATTCGCCCGGCCCGATGCGCCCGCCAACCCCATCCAGCTTGAGCGCGCCGAGCCCATCGCCCGGACCCTGCTGCCGCTGGGCGAGCGGCGCGAGGAAGCCGTCTGGATGGGTGTGCGCCCCTGCCTGCCCGACATGCTGCCCGCCATCGGCCCCATGCCCGGCCGGGCCAACGCATGGTGCGCCTTCGGTCATGCCCATCAGGGCCACACGCTGGGCCCCACCACCGGGCGGCTGCTGGCCGAGATGATGACGGGCGAGGCGCCCTTCATCCCGCCCGAGCCCTACAGCCCGGCGCGCTTCGCCTAGAGCAGGAGCCCCGACCGGATGATCCCATCCGGTCGGACGCTGCTCTGAGTCTTCACCAGCCGCGGCGCACCCGCTCCACCCCGCCCGGGGCCGCCATGCCGCGGCGGCGCAGGCAGTCGCGATAGGCGGCGGCCACCGCCTCCTCGCGGGAGAGTTCGCCGGCGGTGGGCGCGATGCCGACCGTGTTGGGATTGAAGCTGCGCGACGCCGCGCGCGCGGGGATCGAGGCCTCGGCCTCGGCGCGGCATTGCGCGTCCAGCAGGGCCGGCCCCGCGGGGCGCGAAGGCGCGTTCCCGCAGGCGGCGAGGCCAAGCAGCAGGGGCAGCAGAAGCAGCGGGCGCGTCATGCGTCGAGCCAATCCTCGATCAGGCGGCGGGCGATGGAATCCGGCCGCGGCAGTGAAAAGCCCTGGGGGGCGGGGTCGCGCAATTCGGCGCGGCTGAACCAGCGCGCGTCGCGCAATTCCTCTGGGTCGAGGGTGATGGCCTCGGTCAGCCCCTCGGCGTGGAAGCCGATCATGATGGAGGAGGGGAAGGGCCAGGGCTGCGAGGAATGGTAGCGGACAAGGCCCACGGCCACGCCCGTCTCCTCCATCACCTCGCGGCGGACCGCCTCCTCGAAGCTTTCGCCCGGCTCCACGAAGCCGGCCAGCGTCGAATACATCTTCACATTGGGAAAGCGGTGGGAATGGCCCAGCAGGCAGCGGTCGCCGCGCACCACCAGCATGATCACGGCGGGGTCCGTGCGCGGGAAATGCTGCGCGTTGCAGGCGGTGCAGACCATGGCGTGGCCGGCGCTGCGCGGCTCGCACACGCTGCCGCAGACCCCGCAGAAGCGGTGCTTCACCCGCCAATGCATCATGCCGCGCGCATGCGCCAGCACGCTGGCCTCGCCTGGCGGCAGCAGCCCCGCCACGGCGCGCAGGTCGGTGAAGGCGCCCATCGCCTCGGGCAGCAGCGGCAGCGGGTCATCGGCGGTCGAGCAATCCACCGCGAAGACGGGCCGCTTCTCCCACAGGCCGAGGAAGGCCCAGGGCCCGCCGGCCATGCGCACCGCCTCGGCCCCCGCGCGCGAGAGCAGCACCGCCTGGGGCCGGCCTTCCTCGACGCCGCGCAGCAGGCTGCGCGCGCGCCAGACCGGCACGAACAGGGTGGCGTCGTCGCCCAGGGCGGCGTCTATGAAGGCCGGGTCGTCGCGCAGCTTGCCGGCGCGGTCGAGGGGGCTTTCCGTGTAGGCATTCGCCCTTTGGGCGGGGATCGCGAGCATGGCGCGCAAGCTACGCCCGGATGCGCCACAGGGCTAGCGCCGCTTCTCCAGCACGAAGAGGTTGACCAGCATCCGTCCGGCCTGGCCGCCGGGCGGCGGGGTCTCGCGCAGCAGCCGCGGCACGCAGCCCATCGCATCGGCCAGGGCGAAGATGACGGGCTGGGGCAGGGCATGCGTCTCGCCGCCGGCCGGGGTGGCCGGGTCGCCCGCGGTGCTGAAGCGGTAGTCCGCGATCCAAACCGGGAGGTCGAAGACCGCGAGCCCGCCGGGGTTCAGCGCATCCAGCGCCGCCTCCAGCACGACCATGGCCAGCGGCGGGGGGTGGAAGCGCATCCCGCCCAGGCACAGCCAGAGATCGCAATCGGCGGCGGGGAACAGCGCCTCGGCCGTGACCTGCGCCAGCGCCGCCCGCGTGATGCCCTGCGCATTCAGCGCCGCCGCCGCCGTGGCGAGGCTGACGCGCGAGGCATCGAGCCCGGTGACGCGCCCGAAGCGCGCGGCCAGATGCGGGATGAGGCGGCCCTCGCCGCAGCCGTGCTCCACGCAATGGCCGATGCTTTCCGGCAGCCGGCCGAGCCGCGCCAGCAGCGCGTCCAGCAGCGCGACCCGCTGCGACACGTCCATGTCGGGGCCTTCGTGCTGGCGCGCGGCGCATGCGCGCTCCAGCAGCCCGGGCAGGCTGGCGGGGTCGAGCCTGGTCTGCACATCATTGGCCGGCAGGGGCACGGGCAGCGGCCGCAGCGCGGCGGGCAGCACCTGCTCGCGGAACTCCTCGCTGCCGAGCACCGCGGCGGCGAAGGCCTCGACGCTGCCATGGGCGCGGCGATGCGCCTCGATGATGTCGTGGTTCTCCGGCAGCCGGCCAAGCACCGCCCGGTAGGTGAGGATGACCTCTTCGGCGCTCAGCGGTGGCTCCGCGTCAGCGCGCAAGGGCGGCCTCCACCGCCGCCGAGAAGCGATCCATGATCATCTCAAGCTCGTCCCCCGTGACATTGTAGGGGGGTGCCAGGATCACATGGTCGCCCTGGCGGCCATCAATGGTGCCGCCCATCGGGTAGCAGCCCAGGCCACGCGCATAGGCTTCCTGCTTCACGCGCTCGTTCAGCTTCAGCGCCGGGTCGAAGGGCGCCTTGGTGGCGCGGTCGGCCACCAGCTCCACCGCCCAGAACAGCCCGCGCCCGCGGATGTCGCCGACATGGGCGTGGTTGCCCAGGCGTTCGGTCAGCCCGGCCTCCAGCGCCGCACCCATGGCGCGGACATTGTCCAGCAGCCCCTCGCCCTGGATCACCTCCTGCACGGCGACCGCGGCGGCGCAGGCCATGGGATGCGCCTGGTAGGTGTGGCCATGCATGAAGCCGCCCGAGCCGGCGGCGAGCGCCTCGATCACGCTTCCATGCACCAGTATGCCACCGATCGGCTGGTAGCCGCCGCCCAGCCCCTTGGCGATGACCTGGATGTCGGGGCTGACGCCCTCGGCCTCCCAGGCGTGCAGCGTGCCGCAGCGGCCCATGCCCGACATCACCTCATCGAGGATCAGCAGCGCGCCGTGGCGGTCGCAGATCTCGCGCACCTTGGCGAAATAGCCGGCCACGGCGGTGACGCAGCCCAGCGTGGCGCCCACCACCGTCTCGGCGCAGAAGGCGATGACGCTGTCGGGACCGAGGCGCTGGAACTCCGCCTCCAACTCATCCGCGAGGCGCTGCACGTAGTCGGCGTCGCTCTCATCCGCGGCGCGGTCGCGGTAGGCGTAGCAGGCCGAGACATGGTGGAAGGCCGGGCTCAGCAGCGGCTCATACAGCGCGCGGCGCATCATGTTGCCGCCGGCGGCCAGGGCGCCCAGCGTGTTGCCGTGGTAGCTCTGGCGGCGGGCGATGACGTGGCGGCGCTGCGGCTGCCCGCGCTCGACATGGTATTGCCGCGCCATCTTGAGCGCCGCCTCCATGCCCTCGCTGCCGGAGGAGCAGAAATAGGCGTGGGTCAGCCCGCCCGGCGCATCGCCGACCAGCATGTCGGCCAGGCGCTCGGCGCTTTCGCAGCCGAAGAGCGCGGTGTGGGCGTAGGTCAGCCGGTCGAGCTGGGCGCGCATGGCGGCCAGCACATGCGGGTGGCCATGGCCGATGCAGGCCACCGCGGCACCCCCCGAGGCATCCATCACCGCATGTCCGCCCCGCTCATGCAGCCAGATGCCCTGGCCGGAGACGGCGGTGGGCGGGGCCGCGCGGAGGCTGCGGTGGATCAGATGCGTCATGACGAAAATAAGACTAACGGCTTCTCAGGGCGGCGTCAGCACCCCGATTGCCGCGCCTGTCATGCAGCAGGCGATGGTGCCCGCCGCCAGCGCCGGCAGGCCGAGCGAGAGGATCTCCGCCCGGCGCTCCGGGCAGATGGCCGACAGCCCCCCCAGCATGATCCCCACCGAGCCGATGTTGGCGAAGCCGCACATCGCATAGGTGAGAATGAGGCGCGCGCGCGCATCCAGCCCCTCGCCGCCCGCGGCCAGCTGCAGATAGGCCACGAATTCGTTGACCACGAGCTTCACGCCCAGGAACTCGGCCGCCGCCCCCGCCTGTTCGGCCGGGATGCCCATGAGGAAGGCGAGCGGCCAGAGCAGCACGCCCGCGATGCGCTCCAGGCTCACGCCCAGCAGCGGCTGCAGCACCTCATTGGCCAGCGCCACCAATGCGACGAAGACGACCAGCGCGGCCATCACATGCAGCATCAGCTGCAGCCCCTGGCCGATGCCCTGCACCAGCGCCTCCATGGTGGAGTCATAGAGCTTCACCGGCGCCTGCTCGGCCTCGGTGCGGGTCTCGCCGGGCATCATCAGCAGCGCCGCCAGCACGGCGGCCGGGGCGGAGATGAGCGAGGCAGTGAGCAATTGCCCCGCCGCATCGGGCACCACCGGGGCCAGGATCAGCGCGTAGACCACGAACATGTTGCCCGCGATGGTGGCGAGCCCCGCGGTCATCAGCACAAACAGCTCCGAGCGCGAGAGCTGCATGATCCAGGGGCGGATCAGCAGCGGCGCCTCGACCATGCCCAGGAACACATTGGCGCCCACCGCGAAGCCGCCCGCCCCCGACAGGCCAAGGCCGCGCCGCAGCGCGCCGGCGATCAGCCGCACCAGGGCGGGCAGCACCCCCCAGTGGAACAGCACCGCCGACAGCGCGCCGACCAGCAGCACCAGCGGCAGCGCCTGGAAGAACAGGATGAAGCTGGCGCCGGGCGCGGTTTCCTCGAAGGGCAGGGGCCCGCCGCCCAGATAGCCGAAGACCAGCGCCGTGCCCGCGCCTGTCGCGCGCGCCAGCGCATCCACCCCTGCGGTGATCCAGCCGAAGCCCGCGCGCAGCCATGGGATGTTGAGCAGCAGCGCGGCCAGCCCCAGCGTGCCCACCAACCCCCCCACCACGACGCGGGCGGACACGCCGCGCCGGAACCCGCCCATCGCCCAGCAGATCAGGCAAAGCCCCAGCAGCCCGGCCAGGGACTGCCATTGCAGGGTGCTCATGGGGCGGTGCCCTCCTCGTCATCCGGCGTGTCGGGGCCGTTCAGCTCCAGCAGCGCCTCCGCCTGGTCGGCCGGCATCCAGTCCAGCGCACGCAGCTTGCGCGCGATGGCCCGGGTGCGGACCTGGCCGCGCTCGACGCTGTTCGTCACCGTGCCCAGCTGGCGTTTCAGGGCGGTGAATACCTCGTCCATCTTCCCCATCTCGGCCTTGGTGGCAGACAGCAGCTCGCGCACGCTCTCGGCGTTGCGCGACAGCGCCAGCGTGACATGGCCGAGCTGGATGGTGCGCAGCATGGCCGGCAGCAGCGAAGGCCCGGCGATGAAGACGCGGAAGCGCCGGCCCACCTCGTCGATCAGGCCGGGAATGCGCGCGACCTCCGCGTAGAGGCCCTCGGTCGGCAGGTAGAGCACGCCGAATTCCGTGGT
>SKWC01000424.1 GCA_007129145.1 Rubritepida sp. | reverse complement strand
CGGGCCAGGTCGATGCCGGCGCGCGTCACCTCGTTCACATGCGCCATCAGCGGGTAGGTGACCGGGGCGGGGGTGAAGATCATGTCCTCCAGCGCCGCATGGGTGCTGGAGGTCCAGGTGGTGGCCCAGGCGGTGACGATGGCCTCGCGCACCGAAGGCGAGACCAGATCCAGGCCATGCAGCGTGGCCTCCAGCGCGCCGCGCTGCCATTCGCTGCCGCGTTCGATCCTGTAGGGCTGCGTCATGGCCTTCCCTCACCGTTCCGCGCGATCCTGCCGTATGCGGAATGGAAAGGCCAGGACGGGCGGGTCAGCCCTCCAGCACGGAGCCGCCGCGGCCGCCGCCGAGCATCGCCAGGAATTCGCGGCGGGTCTCGGGGTTGTCGCGGAAGGCGCCCAGCATGCGCGAGGTGACCATGGACACGCCCGGCTTGTGGATGCCGCGCGTCGTCATGCACTGGTGCGCGGCCTCGATCACGACGGCCACGCCCTTGGGCTTGAGCACGTCGTTGATGACATTCGCCACCTGCGCGGTGAGCTTTTCCTGGATCTGCAGGCGCTTGGCATAGGTCTCCAGCACCCGGGCCAGCTTCGAGATGCCCACCACGCGCCCGGCCGGCAGATAGGCGATGTGCGCCTTGCCGATGATCGGCACCATGTGGTGCTCGCAATGGGATTCCAGGCGGATGTCGCGCAGCACCACCATCTCGTCGTAGCCATCCGTCTCCTCGAAGGAGCGGGCGAGCATCTCGACCGGGTCGGTGTCGTAGCCGGCGAAGAATTCCTCATAGGCGCGGGCGACGCGGGCGGGGGTGTCCACCAGCCCCTCGCGGTCGGGATCGTCGCCGGCCCAGAGCAGCAGCGTCCGCACCGCGGCCTCCGCTTCCTCGCGGCTGGGACGCGCGATGGCGCTGGCGGCTTCCTCGGCAGGGCGGCTGGACTTGGGCACCTGGATGTTCATGGCGACGGGTGTTCCTCGGTTCGGGCGGGCCGGTCTCCCGGCGCCGCCTTCAATGACCGCGCTCATCTGGGGCCGCGGCGCGGATGCGCAACCATGCCGCGGCCCTGAATCCGGACTGCGGCGGTCAGATAACCAGCTCGATCAGGAAGGGCCCCGGCTGCGCGAAGCTCTGGCGCATCAGATCGGCCACCTGGTCGAGCGTGGTGGCGGTCGCGGCCTCCACCCCCATGGACCGGGCAAGCTGCGCCCAGGCGATGTCGGGGTTGCCCAGGTCCATCATGTCCATCGCCGTGCGCCCGGGATTGGCGCCGACATTCTGGTACTCGCCCAGCAGGATCTGGTACTTGCGGTTGGACAGCAGGATCGTGGTCACCGGCAGGCGCTCGCGCGCCTGGGTCCACAGCGCCTGCACCGTGTACATGGCGCTGCCATCGGCCTGCAGGTTGATCACGCGCCGCCCGCCGCCGCCCAGCGCCGCGCCGGTGGCCAGCGGCATGCCGCAGCCGATGGCGCCGCCGGTGATCTGCAACCAGTCATGCGGCGGCGCGGCATGGGTCGCGGGGAAGAACCCGCGCCCGTAGCTGACCGATTCATCGGCCACGATGGCGTCCTCGGGCATCAGCGCGGCCACGGTGCGGGCCAGCCCCTCGGGCGAGGGCGGGCCGCGCACCACCTCGGGCCTGGCGCCGTTGGAAGGAATGGCCGCCTGCGGCGCGCCCAATTCATCGGCCAGCGCGGTCAGCGCGGCCAGCGCGTCCTGCTCGGGCCGGCACAGCGTGGTCACGCTGGCATGGGGCGGGTAGTGCTTCGAGGGCTTGCCGGGATAGGCGAAGAAGCCGACCGGCGCCTTGGAGCCCACCAGGATCAGATGCTCGACGTTCTTCAGGCGTTCCACCGCCGCATCCACCGGATAGGGCACACGCTCGATGGGCAGGCTGCCCTGGCCGCGCCGCATCCGGCCGTTGGAGGTCTGCGCCAGCAGGTCCGCCCCGGTGGCCGCGACGATGCGCTGCACCTGCGCCTGCGCCGCGCCGTCCAGCGCCATGGCGCCGCCCAGCAGGATCAGCACGTTGCGTTTCTCGCGCAGGATGCGCGCCGCCACCTGGATGGCATGCGCCTCGGCCTGGGGCGCGGCGGGCACCGGCAGGGCGTCGGCCACCACGCCGCCCTCGTCCCAGCAGGTGTCCGAGGGCAGGATCAGGGTCGCGATCTGCCCCGGCGAGGTCCGCGCCGCCTGCACCGCAACCGCGGCATCCATCCCCACATCCGGGGCGCGGGCGCTGGTGCGCACCCATTGCGAGGCGCCGCGCGCCCAGCCCTCGGTGTCGGCGGTCAGCGGCGCGTCATATTCGCGGTGGTAGGTCGCCTGGTCGCCCACGCAGTTCACGATGCCCGAGCGTGCGCGCCGCGCGTTGTGCAGGTTGGACAGCCCGTTCGCCAGGCCGGGGCCGCAATGCAGCAGCGTGGCCGCGGGCTTGCCCGCCATGCGCCAATAGCCATCCGCGGTGCCGGTGACGACATTCTCCTGCAGGCCCAGCACGCAGCGCATGCCCGGGATCCGGTCAAGCGCCGCGACGAAATGCATCTCGCTGGTGCCGGGGTTGGCGATGCAGACATCGACCCCGCTCTTCAACAGGCTGTGGACCAGGCTTTCCGCACCGTTCACCGCGCATCCCCCTCACTGTGGACCAATGCCGCAGCCTGGGCCGAAGCGGCGCGCGGGGCAAGACAGGGCCGATGAAGGCGACACCGGCCACGCTGGGCTGCGTGCTGGCCGGCGGCGCCGCGCGGCGCATGGGCGGCGGCGACAAGGGGCTGCTGCCGCTGGCCGGGCGGCCCATGCTGGCCCATGTGCTGGAGCGCCTGGCGCCACAATGCGCAGCCCTGGCCATCAACGCCAATGGCGATGCCGCGCGCTTCGCCGGCTTCGGCCTGCCCATCTGGCCCGACCCCCTGCCCGGCCAGCCCGGCCCGCTGGCCGGG
>SKWC01000421.1 GCA_007129145.1 Rubritepida sp. | reverse complement strand
GAAAGCCGCGCGCATCGCCCAGAAGGGTGGTGACATCGCGAAACTGGATACCCGGCTTCGGGAAGTCCGGGATCGTGCGGATATAGTCGCGCAATTGCGGGGGGTTATCTGTAGACATCCTCGGGCGCCGGTATGAACTGCATGCGGATCACTGCCTGCGACAGCGACTCGATCCCGTACATAACCGCAAGAAAGCCGACGAAACAGAGCAGAAAATTGGCCATGAACTGCACCAGCCGCTTCCAGAGCGGCATCGGCTCGTCGAAGAGGCGCAGCTCGGGGCGCAGCAGAAAGCGCGACAGGATATAGCCGAACAGCAACGCCACCAGCGCATAGCCGGCCAGCGTGAAGGCCAGAGTCTGCTCGACGCGCGCGATATAGCGGGCGAATCCCACCACCACGGCCCAGCGGATGATGGTGAACACCTCGTCGGTGACGGTCTCGAAGTTGCGCCCCATGCGGTGGCGTGTCGCCGGATCGCTCATCGTGCGGATCATCCGCTCCATGACGGCCTCCTCGTGCCGGGCGCAGGGTGCGTGCCGGCGCGAGTATGCCATGCATACAGGGCGCCGCGCATATCATCTCTGTTCAAGTGGGTGTGCACAATGTTTCGCCGTGGCGGTATCAAACGAGGCAGCGCGGCGGATTGAACAATGCGCCGGGATTCGCGATGCTGCGCCGGTGATGACGGATCGGCCGGGCAAACACCGCGCATTGCTGCGCAGCGCATTGAAACGCGCGCTGATTCTGGCGCCGATCCTGCCGGCGCTGGGGGCGGATACGCGCGAGGCGCTCTTGCTGGGCGGCCCGGCGGTTGTGGCGGCCACATGGTTGAGCCTGCACCTGCTGCCTCCGCAGCGCCCGCTGCGACTGATCCGGTTTCTGGCGCTCCTGCCCGGCTTTCTGTGGCGCTCGCTTCTGGGGGGTGTGGATGTGGCCTGGCGCGCCTTTCACCCAAGGATGCCGCTCAACCCCGGCTGGGCCTCGGTGCCGTCCGATCTGCCCGATGGCGGCAAAGTCGCACTGGGGGCGGAGTTCTCGCTGATGCCCGGCACGCTGGTCGCGGGCACGAGGGACGGGCGGCTTCTGGTCCATATGCTCGATGCGGACCAGCATCTGGAGGGCGCCGTGCGACTGGAGGAGGCGCGCATCGCGCGCATGCTGGGGCAGCCCGATACCGCACATGAGTCCCTCCCGACATCCGGCGCGGGACCCTCATGATGGCAGCGTGGTTCACCGGGCTCGCGGCGCTGTTGCTGCTGACCATCGCGGCGGCGCTGTGGCGGATCTGGCGTGGCCCGACGGCGGCGGACCGGATGATGGCGGCGCAGCTCATCGGCTCGGGCGGGGTGGCGGTGACGCTGCTGCTCGCGGCGGCGGGCCAGCCCGCGGCACGCGATGTCGGGCTGGTGCTGGCGCTGCTGGCGGCTTTCGCGGCGGTGGGTTTCGTCAAAGCGGCCAGCCATCGCGGCGCCGGCGACCCGGAGGCCGATGATGCGTCGGATGCGCGCGCGGGCAGAGCAGAGGGACGCGCGCATGATTGATGCCGCCAGCCTCCTTCTCAGCGTCGCGGGGCTGATCTTCTTTCTGGCCGGTACGGTCGGCATCCTGCGCTTTCCCGACACGCACAGCCGGCTGCACGCGCTGACCAAGGCCGACAATCTCGGGCTCGGGCTGATCGCGCTGGCCGTGGCGCTGCAGGCCGAAAGCTGGGCCGCCATCGCCAAGATCGTGCTGATCTGGGCACTGGTACTCTTGGCGGCAGGCACCAGTGCGCAGCTGGTCGCGCGCGTGGCCTTGCAGCAGGGCGGCGCACCGGGAAGCGGACGCGACGACGCCGGACCTGACGCCGTGGGCAGCACGCCATCCGGGCAGCGGGACCCGGCCGGATGATCGATACGGGCTTCGATGTCATTCTGGCCGCGATGATCCTCGGCGTGGCGGCGGGGGCCGTGCTGACGCGCGGCATGTTCGCGGCGGTGGTGATGTTCATCGTCTATGGGCTGCTGGTGGCGTTGGCATGGCTGCGGCTGGGGGCGGTCGATGTCGGGTTGGCCGAGGCGGCGATCGGGGCCGGGCTGACGGGGGTGCTGCTGCTGGGCGCTCTGGGCCGCGTCAATCGTCAGCTTGGCGAGGATGGCACGCCCCCCGACGCGCCGCACCGGCCGGCCGCGATTCGCCCCGTCGCCCTGCTGGCGGCGCTGGCAACCGCCGCGGCGCTGGCCTGGGGCTTTCTGATGCTGCCACCACCGGATGGATTGCACGCGCCCGTCGCGCAGAACCTCGCCGCGACGCAGCTTGGCAATCCGGTGACGGCGGTGCTGCTGAATTTTCGCGCCTGGGACACCCTGCTCGAGACGATCATACTGCTCGCGGCGCTTGTCGGGGTGTGGTCATTGGCGCCGGATGCGGCCTGGGGCGGGCGTCCCGGTCTGGCACAGCGCACACGCTCGGGCGGCGTGCTGTCCAGTTTCGGCCGGCTGCTGCCGCCGGTGGGGCTGCTGGTGGGGGTGTGGCTGGTCTGGGCCGGGGCCGACCGGCCCGGCGGCGCATTTCAGGGGGCGACGGTGCTGGCGGCGGTCTGGCTTCTCGCCTCGATGGCGGGGCTGAGCGACGCGCCCCGCGTGGCATCGCTTTGGCTGCGCGCGGCGCTGATCGCCGGGCCGGCGGTGTTTCTGGCGCTCGCGCTGGCGGGGCTGTCGGTGGCGGGGTTTCTGATCGTGCCGCCCGGCGCAGCGAAGCTGGTGACGGTCACCGTCGAGGCGCTGCTGACGCTGTCGCTGACGGTGATGCTGGGGCTTCTGGTCCTCGGTCCGCCGGAACGCGCCGCATGAGCGCGGTCCTCTGGATGCAGGCCGCCACGGTCTTCGGGCTGTGCGGGGCCGGCCTCATCGGCTTGGGGCTTTACGGTTTTCTGTTGCACCGCAATTTGTTGCGCCGTGTACT
>SKWC01000204.1 GCA_007129145.1 Rubritepida sp. | reverse complement strand
GGCCGCCGGCCCACCCTGGGCGGCGACCCCGTCTCGCGGCTGGAGGCGCATCTGTTTGATTTCACGGGCGACCTCTACGGCCAGGTGCTGGAAGTCGCGCTGGTCCACTTCATCCGCGACGAGCGCAAATTCGCGAGCTTCGCGGAGCTGACGGCGCAGATCGCCGCCGACGCCGCGGCCGCGCGCGCACTCCTGGCTTGACCGCGTGGGGCGGGGGCCAGCATATCGCCGCCATGAACGCGGCGCGGATGATGCGAATTCGGGGCCCGGTCCTCGCCTGAGGGCCGGGCGCATCCTTCCCTGTTCCCTTCCTGAGCCCCGCCCCGTGCGGGGGATCGAGCCAGCCAAGCCATGAACGACGCCCCCACCCAAGCGCCGCGCGACTACCGCCCGACGGTGTTCCTGCCGCGGACAGGCTTCCCCATGCGGGCGGACCTGCCCAAGCGCGAGCCCGCCATGCTGGCCCGCTGGGCCGGGCAGGATCTGTGGGCGCGGCTGCGAAGCCGCGCGGCGGGGCGGGAGAAGTTCGTGCTGCATGACGGCCCGCCCTACGCGAACGGGCCGCTGCACATCGGGCATGCGCTGAACAAGATCCTGAAGGACGTCATCAACCGCGCCGCCCAGATGGCCGGTCACGACGCCGACTATGTCCCCGGCTGGGACTGCCACGGCCTGCCTATCGAATGGAAGGTCGAGGAGGAATACCGCGCCAAGAAGAAGAACAAGGACGAGGTGCCGGTGCTGGAGTTCCGCGCCGAATGCCGCGCCTATGCCGAGCATTGGCTGAACGTCCAGCGCGAGGAGTTTTCCCGGCTTGGCGTCGCCGGCGACTGGGCGAACCGCTACGCGACGATGGACTTCGACTCCGAGGCCGTGATCGCGGAGGAAATCGGCCGCTTCCTGATGAACGGCAGCCTGTACCGCGGCCTGCGCCCCGTCATGTGGAGCCCCGTCGAGAAGACCGCGCTGGCCGAGGCCGAGATCGAATACCACGACCATGTGAGCCCGACGCTGTGGGCGCGCTTCCCCATCGTCAGCGGCCCCGAGGCCGGGGCGAGCGTGGTGATCTGGACCACCACCCCCTGGACCATCCCCGGCAACCGCGCCGTCGCCTATGGGCCGGAGATCGACTACGCGCTGGTCCATGTGGAGGGCGTGGCCGCGGGCAGCCATCTGAAGGTCGGCGAGACCCTGGTGGTCGCGCTGCCGCTGCTGCCGAAGTTCGAGGCCGATGCCGGCATGGGCGCGCACAGCCTCAAGCGCGTGATCAAGGGCGCGGAGCTGGCCGGCGCCATCTGCGCGCACCCGCTGCGCGGGGCGGGCTACGACTTCGACGTGCCCCTCCTGCCCGGCGATTTCGTGACCACCGAGGCCGGCACCGGCTTCGTCCACATCGCCCCGGGCCACGGCGAGGACGACTTCGCCCTGGGCCGCGCCCATGGACTGCCGGTGCCCGAGACGGTGAATGACGACGGCACCTTCACCCACCACGCTCCCGGCTTCGAGGGGCTGCACGTCTTCCGCGCGCATGACGCCGTCTATGCCGCCTGCGAGGCCGCCGGCACGCTGGTCGCCAAGGGCAGGCTGACGCACAGCTACCCGCACAGCTGGCGCTCCAAGAAGCCCGTGATCTTCCGCGCCACGCCGCAGTGGTTCATCGCGATGGATGACGCGAATGCGATCCGTCAGAAGTCGCTCGACGCCATCGCCGCCACCCGCTTCATCCCCGATGTCGGCCGCAACCGCATCGGCGGCATGGTCGCAACCCGCCCGGACTGGTGCATCAGCCGCCAGCGCGCCTGGGGCGTGCCCATCGCCGTCTTCGTCGAGAAGCGCAGCGGCGAGGTGCTGCGCGACCCCGCCGTGATGGCGCGCATCGTGGACGCCTTCCGCACCGAAGGCGCGGATGCCTGGTACCGGCCCGGCGCCGCCGCGCGCTTCCTGGGCGAGGGCCGCGACCCCGCCGACTACGAACAGGTCATGGACATCGTGGATGTGTGGTTCGAGAGCGGCTCGACCCACGCCTTCGTCCTGCCGCCGCGCAACCTGCCCTTCCCGGCCGACCTCTATCTGGAAGGTTCCGACCAGCATCGCGGCTGGTTCCAGTCCTCGCTGCTGGAAAGCGTGGGCACGCGCGGGGTCGCGCCCTTCAAGTCGGTGCTGACGCATGGCTTCGTGCTGGATGAGCAGGGCCGCAAGATGTCGAAGTCGCTGGGCAACGTCACCGCCCCGCAGGAGGTGATGGCGAAGTATGGCGCCGACATCCTGCGCCTGTGGGTGATGAACTCCGACACCGCCGAGGATCTGCGGATCGGCAAGAACATCCTGGAGCAGCAGGCGGAGCTGTATCGCCGCATCCGCAACACCCTGCGCTGGCTGCTGGGCAGCCTGGACGGTTTCACCGAGGATGAGCGCGTGCCGGTGGCCGAGATGCCCGAGCTGGAGCGCTGGGTGCTGCACCGCCTGACCGAGCTGGACGCCCGGCTGCGCCGCGCCGTGGAGAGCCACGACTGGAACGGCGTGGTGCCCGAGATCCACCATTTCTGCGCCACCGACCTCAGCGCCTTCTACTTCGACATCCGCAAGGACAGCCTCTACTGCGACGCGCAGGACAGCCCGCGCCGCCGCGCCGCGCGGACCGTGCTGGACCATCTGCATCGCTGCCTCTGCGCCTGGCTGGCGCCGGTGCTGGTCTTCACCGCCGAGGAAGCCTGGCTGGCCCGCTTCGGCGATGCGGCCGAAAGCGTGCATCTGCAGGATTTCCCCACGCTGCCGGGCGAATGGCGGGATGCGGCGCTGGCGGAAAAATGGGCGCGTGTGCGCGAGGCGCGGCGCGTCGTCACCGCGGAGCTTGAGCGCGCCCGCGTGGCGGGCGAGATGGGCTCCAGCCTCCAGGCCGCCCCGGAACTGGTGCTGCCCGCGGCCGATCAGGACCTGCTGGACCCCGCCGGCTGGGC
>SKWC01000118.1 GCA_007129145.1 Rubritepida sp. | reverse complement strand
GCGCGCGCGCGCATCGCGGGCCTCACCCCGCGCGAGAGCGAGGTGCTGGAGGCGCTGGTGGATGGCCATTCCAACAAGGGCATCGCGGCCAGGCTCAACATCAGCCCCCGCACCGTCGAGGTGCACCGCGCGCACCTCATGGAAAAGCTCGGCGTGGGCAGCCTGCCCGAGGCGGTGCGCCTCTACATGGCCGCCGAGGTTCCACCCCGCCCCTGAGCGTGGCAGGATCGCGCCCAGCAAGCACCGAACGTCAAGCAGAGGGAGGCGGCCATGGACATGCCCAACCGGGTGGAGTTCCGCGAGGAAGGCGTGCGCGAGGGCTTCCAGATCGAGAAGCGCCTCTACCCGCTGGCCGACCGCGTGCGGCTGGTGGAGGCGCTGGCCGAGACGGGGCTGAGGCACATCCAGGTGGCGAGCTTCGTCTCGCCCAAGGCGGTGCCCAACATGGCCGACAGCGCGGAGTTCTTCGCCGCCATCCGCAAGAAGCCCGGCGTCGCCTACACCGCGCTTTGGCTGAACGAGAAGGGCTTCTGGCGCGCGCTGGAATCGCCCGGCGTGGACATGCAGGCGCGGCTCGCGCTCTACGCCTCCAGCGAATTCGCGCTGCGCAACAACGGCTGCAGCGCGGCCGAGATGGCGCGGCGCCAGCGCGACTGGATGGCGGCCTACGCCAAGGCCGGCGTGCAGGTCGAGACGCTGTCCGTCCTGGCCGCCTTCGGCTGCAACTTCGAGGGCGACGTGGACCCCGCGCGCAGCGTCGAGGCCGCGCGCATCGCAGAGGACCTCTGCCGCGAGGCCGGCTACGGCATTCCGAAGATCATGCTGGCCGACACCATGGGCTGGGCCAACCCCGCCGCCATCAAGCGCGTGGTGGGCGCGGTGCGCGAGGCGGTGCCGACCGCCCGCGTGGGGCTGCACCTGCACGACACCCGCGGCCTGGGGGGCGCGAATGTCCTGGCCGGGCTGATGATGGGGGTGGATCTGTTCGACAGCTCGGTGGCGGGGCTGGGCGGCTGCCCCTTCTCCAACCCCGGCGACACCACGGCGGCGGGCAATGTCTGCACCGAGGACATGGTGTTCATGTGCCATGAGATGGGCATCGAGACCGACGTGGACCTCGAGGCGCTGATCGAATGCGCCCATCTGGCGGAGGCCATCATCGGCCGCCGCCTGAACGGGCACCTGCTGCGCAGCGGCTCCCTGGCCCGCTTCCGGGAGGCGAAGGCGATGGCGTTGCAGGCCTGAGGGGGCCGCCAACGCGGGCGCGCGGGCGGACCCCGCCCGCGTGTTTGCGCTCCATCAATGCATGAAATGCGCCGCGGCTTATGTTCTCCGTCGCCGGCCACCGCAGCCATGCGGACCCGGCCGGGAAGGAGGCCAGGATGGCGCTTTCGCTGCAGATCACCTTCCGGGAGATGGACCCCTCCCCCGCGCTCGAGACCCGCATCCGCGAGAAGGCGGCCCGGCTGGAACGGCTGGCGCCCGACATCGAGCGCTGCCATGTCACCATCGGCGCGCCGCACCAGCACCACCGCCAGGGCCGGCTGTTCTGCGTGCGCATCGCGCTGCACGGCCCGGGCTGCGACATCGCGGTGACGCGCGAAGGCCAGGCCGACCACGCCCATGGGGACGCCTTCGTCGCCCTGCGCGACGCCCTCGACGCCGCCCTGCGCCAGGCCGAGGACCAGGCCTGCCGCCCGGACCGCCGCGGCGCGCATCATGCGCCCGCACTCGACCTGCCCGAAATGGCGCACGGCCGCGTCGCCCGCTTCATCGTCGGCGAGGACTGCGGCTTCATCGAGACCGATGACGGGCGGGAGGTCTATTTCCACCGCAACAGCGTCGCAGCCCATGGCTTCGACCGGCTGCGCCCGGGCGACCCGGTGCGGCTGAGCATCGCCGAGGGCGAGCAGGGCACGCAGGCCACCATCGTGCATCCCGCCGATCAAGGCCATTGAAGCACCCAGCGATCCAGCCGAGAGGAAGCGTATGGACGACAAGCGATGCAAGGCGCCCGACGGCGCGGCGACCGGCGCCGAGATCACCGCCATCCTGGGCGCCGTGGACCCCACGCTGCTGGTGGAGATCCAGCGCAGCGGCGCCACCGCCGCGGAGGTGCTGGAGGCCTTCACACGCCTCAGCACCGATGACGCGGTGGGCCCGGTGGCGCAGCGTGCGGCCGGGGCGCGCGTGCAGGAGGTGATGGCGCTGCTGGAAGCGGCGGAGATGCTGCCCGAGCGCGACTGAGGCCGCCTCAGGGCCCGACGGTCACCAGCGCCCCCTCGGCCAGCCCGCCGGGCGGGAACAGCACCACCCGCTCGCCCGCCGCAAGCCCGTCCTCGACCAACGCCACGCGCGGGTTACGGGGGCCGATCGCCACGCGGCGCTCCAGCGCGCGCCCCGCCTCGATGACGAACACCGCCCAGGCCTCGCCGCGGCGGAACAGCGCATGCACCGGCACCAGCAGCGCGTCGTCGCGCCGGTCGGTCACGATGCGCGCGGTGACGCGGAAGCCGTCGCCCAGCGCCGGGCGGTCGCCGGCCGGGGCCAGCAGGTCGAGCAGCACGCGCACCCGCTGCTCCTCCACCCCCAGTGCAGAGACGCGGGTGAAGCCGCCGGGCTCCACCAGGCGCAGCCGCGCCGGCAGATCGGCCGGCCCGCCCCAGCCCTCGATCCAGGCCTCGGCGCCGCGCGGCAGGGCCACCGCATCGGTGGTCAGCAACTCCACCACCACCTCAAGGTCATGCGGGTCCGCGATGTCCATCAGCGGCGTGCCCGCGGCCACCACCGCCTCATTCTCCTGCTGCACGCGCAGCACCCGGCCGGAGACGGGGGCGCGGATCGCGATGCGCTCCAGCGGCACCAACTCGGCCTCGGTCGCGCGCCACAGGCCGATGCGCGCCTGCTCGGCCTCGTGGCGCGCGGCATCGAGGCGCAGCGCGGCGGCCTCGGCATCGC
>SKWC01000401.1 GCA_007129145.1 Rubritepida sp. | reverse complement strand
GGTCAGCAGCATCGGGCCGGCCACGATGTTCATCCAGGGATCAACGGTCGCGGTCTTGCCGAACTGGCCCCAGGCCATCTCGAGGTTGCCCTCGGCCATCGCCTCGACGGCCTGCGGGATGCTGTAGAGCGCGCCGGCCGTGAAGATGCGGACCTCGCTGCCAGGGATCTCCTGCTCGACCAGGCGGCGGAAGTGCTCCTGAGCCAGGGCGGCGGGGTGCGGCGACGGCGAGTGGTCACCCACCAGGCGGATGATCACCGGCTGCGGACGCGACTGCGCCGGCGAGATGTTCGGCATGGCGAGGGTGCCGCCCACGCCCACGGCGGCGGCGCCCAGGAGGGTCGCGCGGCGGGAAATCGGCTTTGTCATTCAGGCCTCCCCTTTCGGGTTCTTCGCACCCGCGGCTGGCCACGGGCGGCTTGGTTCGACAGGTCAAGAGAGATTGGAGCATCACGACCGCCATGCGGCGCGTCGGCCTTGATCCGCTCTCCCTTGGCGCGGGACGCTACGCATTTTTCAGGCAGCCGTCCATATCCGAAACACGCGGGCCCAACGCGCGAAACGATGATGCGCGAAACGGCTCAGCCGCGCAGCCGCTCTGCCACCCAGGCGGCGGCGGCGCACAGCCGCTCATCCTCATGCCGCGCCCCCACCAGCTGCAGCCCGAGCGGCAGCCCCGCCGGCCCGCGAGCCCATGGCATGCTGAGGCAGGGGGTGTGCAGCATCGTCCACAGCGAGTTGAAGGCGGCGCTGCCCGTATGCGCGAGGCCGACCGGCGCCTCGCCCGGCGCGGGCAGGGTCAGCACCGCATCCACATCGGCCAGCGCCTCATCCGCCCAGGCGCGCATCGCCTCGGCGGCACGCTGGGCCGCGACATAGCCCTCGAAGGGCAGCTCCAGCCCCTCGCGCAGCCGGCCGTCGCGCAGCGTGGCGCTCAGGCCATCCGGCGCGCGGTGGCGCTCATGCGCCATGTTGCGCGCGGCCTCGAAGCCCGCGATGCGACCGTGCACGGCCTCCCAATCCGCGAAGAGGGCGGGCGGCAGCTCCAGCGTCGCGATCACCGCTCCGGCCGCGGAAAGCCGCGCCACCGCATCCTCCAGCGCGGCCTGCGCCTCGGGCGCGGCCTCCGCCCAATGCAGGCTGCGGCACAGCGCAAGGCGCGGCGCGCTTTCCGGCGCGGCCACCGGCGCATAGGGCAACGCCAGCAGCACCGCGCGCAGCCGCACCACATCGTCCAGGCAGCGCCCGTACCAGCCCAGCGTGTCGAGCGAGTCCGACTGGCGGTACACGCCCACCCGGCTCGCCTCCCCGAAGCTCGGCTTCAGGGCCCAGATGCCGCAATAGGCGGCCGGCCGGATCAGCGAGCCGCTGGTCTGGGTGCCGAGCGACAGCGGCACCTGGCCATCCCCCACCGCCGCCGCCGAGCCCGAGGAAGACCCGCCCGGCGTGCGCGCCGGGTCCATCGGGTGGCGCGTCGGCCCCGGGTGGCGGTTGGCGAATTCGGTGGTGACGGTCTTGCCCAGGATCACGCCACCCGCGGCGCGAATCAGCGCGGCGGCGGCGGAATCCGCGTAGGTCCGGCGCTCCGACCAGATGGGCGAACCGCAGGCGGTGGGCATGTCGAAGGTGTCGATGATGTCCTTCAGCCCCACCGGCACGCCATGCAGCGGCCCGCGCACCGGGCCGCGATCCGCCGCGCGCGCGGCCTCCAGCGCGAGGTCGGCGTCCAGGAAGGCCCAGGCGCGCACCGCCTCATCCCGCGCGGCGATGCGCCCGAGGCAGGCGCGCACCAGCGCCTCGCTGGTCAGCCGCCCCGCCGCGATGGCCTCGGCCGCCGCGCTGGCGGTCAGCGTCTCGGGCGCGCTCATGCCCGCACCCATGCCCGCCCCCCCTGGGCCAGCACCCCTTCCGCCCAGGCGGCGATGTCGAGCAGCGCCGCATCCCCATGCCGCGCGCCGACAAGCTGGATGCCGAGCGGCAGGCCGCGCGGGCCGGTGGCGCAGGGAAGCGTGATCGCGGGCATGCCGAGGTTGGTCCAGGTGGAGTTGAAGACGGCCGAGCCGGTGTGGGCGAGACCCTCGGGCGCCTCGCCCGGCGCGGGCAGGGTCAGGATGGCGTCCCAGCCGCGCGCCTCCCACTCCGCCTCAAGCAGGGCGCGGCAGCGCTCGCCCAGGCGCAGCGCTGCGCGGAACTCGGACAGGGTGGCGGCGCGGCCCACCTCGATGCGCTCGGCCAGGAAGTCCGGGCTGATCAGATGGGCCGAGCGGGCGATCTCATCGGCGTAGTTGCGCACGGATTCGAAGCCGCAGACCAGGCGGTGGGCGGCCTCCAGCCCATCGAAGGCGGGCGGCAGCGCGGCCTCCTCGACCGTGGCGCCGGCGGCCGAAAGACGCCGCGCGGCGGCCTCCAGCGCGGCATGGGCGGCGGGGTCGGCGCGGTCGTCATGCGGGGTGCGCATCAGCGCGATGCGGCCCGGCCGCGGGGTGGGAGCATGGTGCGGCAGCTCCATCATGGCCGCGCGGATCAGCGCGATGTCCTCCACCGCGCGGGCCATGAGGCCGACCGTGTCATAGGCGTCGGTGTTCATCCGCACGCCGCTGTTGCCGAAATGCAGCCGCGTGGGCTTGTAGCCCACCACCCCGCAATAGGCGGCCGGGCGCAGCACCGAGCCACCGGTCTGGGTGCCGATGGCAAACGGCACCTGGAAATCCGCCACCGCCGCCGCCGAGCCCGAGGATGACCCCCCGGGCGTGCTGTCCAGGTCATGCGGGTTGCGGGTCGGCCCCGGGCGGCGGTTGGCGAATTCGGTCGTCACCGTCTTGCCCAGCACGATGGCCCCGGCCGCGCGGGCGCAGGCCACGGTTGCGGCATCGCGCTCCGGCCGGTGGCCGGTGTAGATGGGCGAGCCATAGCCCGCGGGCTGTTCCTCGGTGTCCAGGATGTCCTTCACGCCGAAGGGGAT
>SKWC01000124.1 GCA_007129145.1 Rubritepida sp. | reverse complement strand
GGAAAACAGTGCCTTTAGAGAAGCTTATGTCCGATCGGCTGAACCGCCAAGCGATTCAACGCGATCGGACGCTGCTCTAGCCGAACAGCCCGCTGCGGAACAGCATGAACCCGGCCAGCGCCATCAGCATCAGCGCGAAGATCCGGGTCAGCGCCCCGCGGCGTGACGACAGGCGCTTCGCGACACCCATGCCCCCCAGGCTGCCCAGCACGCCGCCGGCCACGAAAAGCCCCGCCAGCGTCCAGTCCACCAGTCCGGACAGGGCGTAGCTAGCCGCGGTGGTGGCGCCGAAGGCCGTCACCGCGACCAGCGAGGTGCCGATCGCGGTGAAGGAGGCCATCCCGGTGGCCGCCATCAGCCCCGGCACGGCCAGGAAGCCGCCGCCGATGCCGAAGAAGCCCGACAGCACGCCCGTGGCGCCCCCGGCACCGATCAGCGCCGGCGCGTTGCCGCGCGACAGGCGCACATCGGTGGTGGGCGTGGAGGTGCCGGCGCGCAGCATCAGCACCGCCACCACCACCATCAGCACGGCGAAGGCGGCCAGCAGGATCTCGCCATCAACCCGCTTGCCCAGCGCCGCGCCGAAGGCCGCGCCCGCCACGCCGAAGCCGGTGAAGACGCTGGCGCAGGGCCAGCGCACATTGCCCGCCCTTGCATGGCCCAGAAGGCTCACGCCCGCGTTCAGCGCCACCGCCACCGCGCTGGTGCCGATGGCCAGATGCGGCTGCGGCATGCCGACCAGATGCACCAGCAGCGGCACCGCCAGGATGGAGCCGCCGCCGCCGACCAGCGCCAGCATGAAGCCGACCAGCCCGCCGGAAGCCCCGGCCAGCATGGCCTGGAGTGCCGAGAGTTCCATGGGATCAGGCCGCCGCGCGCTTGTTCCAAGGCATCATCGCCAGGAAATTCGCCATCGGGCACAGGCCGATCACGCCCGCCATCACCAGCCCCGCGCCCACGAAGGCGGACAGCGCATGGAACAGCGGCGAGACGGTGGCACCCAACACGGCGCCCAGCACAACGAGGCTGCCGGCCACGATCTGCACCTGGCGCATCAGCGGCAGCGGCGCCTTGCGGTTCTCCGCCACCGGCAGGCCGGCGCGCTGCCAGGCCTCGATGCCGCCTTCCACGATCATCGCCTCGCAGCCCGGGGCGCGCGCGGCCAGGCCCGGCGCGTTCTCCAGCGTGCGGCGGCCGGAATGGCAGTGGAAGATCACGGTCTTGGCGTCCTGCACGGCAAGCTCGCCCTCCTCGAGGCGCGAGATCGGCAGATGCGCCGAGCCGGGGATGTGGCTGCGCGCGCGCTCATCGGCCTCGCGCACATCCACGAGGATGGCCTCGCCGCCCTTGAGCAGTTCGGCGGCGCGGGCGGGGGTGATGGTGGGAAGGGTCATGGTCGGATTCTCCTGCCTGGGTGTTCAGTGGCTGAGCGGCACGGGCGGGGTGGCCCGGGCCGGGGTGGGGCAGAACAGCGTGTAGAGGGCGTTCATCAGCCGCTCCACGCGCGGGTCCGCGATGCGGTAGTGCAGATGCGTGCCCTCGCGCCGGCGCTCCACCAGCCCATCGGCGCGCAGCCGCATCAGGTGCTGCGACAGCGCGGCCTGGGACAGGCCGATGCGGGCGGCGAGACGGTTGACCGTCATCTCGCCCTCGGCGGCCAGCTGGCACAGCAGCATCAGCCGGCGCGGATTGGCCAGCTGGCGCAGCAGGGCGGCGGCCTCCTCGGCATGGGTTTCGAGCTGCTGGGCGGGTAGCATTGGTTCCGGATCTCATCTATGCGTTGACGATGATATAGAGTTCTCTTATATTCGTGTCAACTTGAATTGAGGAGCGCATCATGAGCACGACCGAAACGCCCAAGGGAAAGCCCGAGATCCAGGCCTTCTTCGATGAGCCGACCAACACCGTCAGCTACCTGGTCTGGGACCCGGCCACGAAGCAGGCGGCGGTCATCGACCCCGTGCTGGACTGGGACCACAGGGGCGGCACCGCCGACACCGCCTTCGCGGACCGCATCCTGGCCGCCGCGGCCGAGAAGGGCCTCACCGTCGCCCTGGTGCTCGAGACCCACGCCCATGCCGACCACCTGACCGCCGCGCCCTGGATCAAGGCCAGGACCGGCGCGAAGATCGGCATCGGCGAGCACATCAAGGAGGTGCAGCGCATCTTCCGCCCCGTCTTCGCGGCCGAGGACGTGAAGGAGGGCGGCGCCGACTTCGACCTGCTGTTCCGCGACGGCGAGGTGTTCAAGCTGGGCGGCCTGGATGTCGAGGTGATGCATCTGCCCGGCCACACCCCCGCCTGCGTCGCCTATCGCATGGGCGAGGACGTGTTCGTGGGCGACACCATCTTCATGCATGACTACGGCACCGCCCGCGCCGACTTCCCCGGCGGCGACGCGCGCACGCTGTGGTGCTCGATCAAGCGCCTGCTGGCGCTGCCGCCGCACACCCGGCTGTGGATGTGCCACGACTACAAGGCGCCCGGCCGCGACGACTATGCCTGGCAGTCCACCGTGGCCGAGCAGCGGGCGCACAACCCGCATGTGAAGGACGGCTCCACCGAGGAGGAGTTCGTGGCCTTCCGCACCGGCCGCGACGCCAAGCTGGCGGCGCCCACCCTGCTGCTGCCCTCGATCCAGGTGAACATCCGCGCCGGCCGCTTCCCGGCGGCCGAGGCCAATGGCGTGCGCTACCTGAAGGTGCCGGTGCGCGCGAAGAACCCCGAGGCGGTGCTCTGAGCAGCGTCCGATCGCGTTGAACCGCTCAGCGGTTCAGCCGATCGGACATAAGCTGCGCTAGAAGCACTGTTTTCCAGAGCAAGAAATCCGACCGGATGGCTCCATCCGGTCGGATATTGCTCTAGCCCGGCACCGCGCGCGCGATGGCCAGGAAATCCTTGGCCGAGAGGCTGGCGCCCCCCACCAGGGCGCCATCCACATCGGGCAGGCCCAGGATGCCGG
>SKWC01000084.1 GCA_007129145.1 Rubritepida sp. | reverse complement strand
GGCCGCGCCACCGCCGCCACCCGCCAGCGCCCGGCCGGCGAGCGGCGCAGCGTGAGATCGAGGAAGGGGCTGGGTCCACCCAGCCGGCGGCGGATCTCCTGCTGCCCGGCACGGGCGGCGGGTTCGGGCAGGGCGGCATCGGCGGCGATGCGGAAGGGCAGGCGGCCCATCTCCGCCGCGGCGCGCATCATGGCGGCAAAGATGGCGAACATGTCGTCCGCCCGAAGCGAGGCCGAGCCGTCCAGCGTGTGCTCCGCGAGGTGCGGGCCCATGCGGTCCGTCAACGCGCGCATCCCATCCGGATCCCGCTCCGGCAGCGCCACCGCATCGGAGAAGCGCAGCGTCATCAGCGTCTGCCGGAAGCGGTTGCGCAGCGCGGGATCAAGCAGCAGCCAGGCGCGGAAGTAGCGCCCCTCGGCCCAGGCGTCGCGGAAGGCGCGGGTCGTGGCCTCGGGCGTCGCGAGGTCGAGGCCGAGTTCGGCATAGGCATCGGCGCGGGCGGCGCGCGCCACCGGCAGCGCGAGCAGGGCTGCGGCAAGGTTGCGGCGATGCGGCATGGCGGGACCCTCCGGAACGCGCCGCTGCCGGGCGCGTCCCCTATCCTGAGCGCAACAGCCGCGCCGCGGCCACCGCGAAATAGCTCAGCACGCCATTCGCCCCGGCGCGCTTGAAGGCCATCAGCGCCTCCATCATGGCGCGGTCGTGATCGAGCCAGCCGCGCTCGACTGCCGCCATGATCATCGAATACTCGCCGCTGACCTGGTAGACGAAGGTGGGCGCGCCGAATTCCCGCCGCACCCGGTGCACGATGTCGAGGTAGGGCAGGCCGGGCTTGACCATCACCATGTCGGCCCCCTCCGCGAGGTCGAGCGCGACCTCGCGCAGCGCCTCGTCCGTGTTGGCGGGGTCCATCTGGTAGGTCTTCTTGTCGCCGCGCAGCGCACCCGTGCTGCCCACCGCGTCGCGGAAGGGCGCGTAGAAGCCCGAGGCGTATTTCGCCGCATAGGACATGATGCGGGTGTGGATCAGCCCCCGGGCGTCGAGCGCGGCGCGGATGCTGCCGATCCGGCCATCCATCATGTCGGAGGGGGCGACCACATCCACCCCCGCCTCGGCCATCAGCACGGCCATGCGGCAGAGGATTTCGGCCGTGTCCTCATTGTGGACATAGCCATCGCGCAGCACGCCGTCGTGGCCATGGACCGTGTGGGTGTCCAGCGCCACATCGCCGATGATGCCCAGCCCCGGATGCGCCGCCTTCAGCGCGCGCGCGGCGCGGCACATCAGGTTCTCGGGGTCGAGCGCGCCGGTGCCCTCCTCGTCGCGCTTCTCGACCGGGGTGTAGGGGAACAGCGCCACCGCGGGGATCCCGAGCTCCACCGCCTGGGCGCAATGCTCCGCCACCCGGTCCACCGAGACGCGGATCACGCCCGGCATGGAGGGCACGGGGTCCTGCCGGTTCTCGCCCTCGGTCAGGAAGATCGGCCAGATCAGATCCGCGACCGTGAGCGCGTTCTCGGCCACCAGGGCGCGGGTCCAGGCGTCGCGGCGGTTGCGCCGCATCCGCGTGGCGGGGAAGGCGCCGGCGAAGTGCATCAGCCCAGCGCCTGCTCGAGGTCGGCGATGATGTCGTCGATGTGCTCGATGCCGATGGACAGCCGCACATAGCCCGGCGTCACGCCGCTCGCGGCCTGCTCCTGCTCATCCAGCTGGCTGTGGGTGGTGGTGGCGGGATGGATCGCCAGGCTGCGCGCGTCGCCGATGTTGGCGACGTGGTAGAACATCTTGAGCTTCTCGATGAAGGCCTGCCCGGCCTCCTTGCCGCCGGCCAGCTCGATGCCCATCAGGCTGCCGTAGCCGCCCTTGAGATAGGTCTCGGCGCGGCGGCGCATCTCGCCCTCGGCCAGCGAGGGGTGGATGACCTTGGTCACCTTGGGATGCTGCTTCAGCCAGGCCGCGGCCTTGATGGCGTTCTCGCAGTGGCGCTCCATGCGCAGCGGCAGCGTCTCCAGCCCCTGGAGGAACATGAAGGCGTTGAAGGGCGCCATGGGCGCGCCGATGTCGCGCAGCAGGCAGGTGCGCATGCGCAGGATGTAGGCGATGGGGCCGAGCGGCTTGGCCGCCTGGCTCCAGATGGCGCCATGGTAGGAGGGGTCGGGGCGGTTCAGCGTGGGGAAGCGGTCGCCGCCGGCCTCCCAGTCGAAATTGCCGCCATCCACCACGATGCCGCCGATGCTGGTGCCATGCCCGCCGATCCACTTGGTGGTGGAGTGCATCACGATGGCCGCGCCATGCTCGAACGGGCGGCAGATGATGGGGGCGGCGGTGTTGTCCATGATCAGCGGCACGCCCAGACGCCGGCCGATGGCCGCGACCTCCGCGATCGGGAAGACGTTCAGCTTCGGGTTGGGCAGCGTCTCGGCGTAGTAGGCGCGGGTGCGCGCGTCGGTGGCGCGGGCGAAGGCCTCCGGGTCGGCGGGGTCCACGAAGCGGACCTCGATGCCGAACTGCTTCAGCGTGTTCGCGAACAGGTTCCAGGTGCCGCCATAGAGGTCGGTGGAGCTGACGATGTTGTCCCCGGCCTCGCAGAGGTTCATCACGCAGAAGGTGGTGGCCGCCTGGCCCGAGCCCACGGCCAGCGCCGCCGCACCGCCCTCCATGGCTGCGATGCGCGTCTCCAGCGCGTCGCAGGTGGGGTTCATGATGCGGGTGTAGATGTTGCCGAGCTCGGCCAGGCCGAACAGCCGCGCCGCGTGGCCGGTGTCCTGGAACTGGAAGCTGGTGGTCTGGTGGATGGGCACGGCCACGCTGCCGGCCGTGGGATCGGCGCGGTGGCTGCCGCCATGCAGGGCGATGGTCTCGGGCTTGTTGTAGCGCGACATGGGGGCGTTTCCTTCGTTTCGTATCAGGTTTGCGTCAATTGCGGGGTGCGGGGGGCGCCGGCAGGGGCAGGGTGGGGGCCGCAGGTG
>SKWC01000367.1 GCA_007129145.1 Rubritepida sp. | reverse complement strand
TCCGCGCCCTGTCCGACATCCGGTCCGGAACCGACCTTCTTATTCGCCAATCTGATGGACCTGACAGCACTGTGTATGGTACGTGTGTGAAGGCAGGCGCGTGGCTGATGCGCAGATCGGTACTGCGGGAAGCTGCGCTGACGTTTGACAGACTGGCCGATCTGAATGTCGGGACACTCAGATTAAAGGAGGTGGCAGATGGGAAGGACGACCGTGTTGACGGCGGGATCGTTGCTGCGGCTGCTGCGGCAGCCGGAAACGTATGAGGCTGTGAGGCTGTTCCGGCCGCTCAGAGACGCGGCACTGGCCGGCCTGCAGGCCGCCGACCACCAGCTCAGATCCGCGCAGAAGCAGGGTGGCTGCCCTGCCTGCGCCCAGCGCCGCATCCTCAACCGGGTGGCCGTTCCGATTTTCGAACAGTTTGAGAAGTCGGTCGGAAATCTGAACCCGGCCGATGAGGCAGACCGGCAGAAAATAATCGAATTGGTCAATCATCTCAGATGTGATACGCTGTATCTCAGGTTCGCTAAACGCGCACTGGTCATACAGCGCCCGCCCGGACCCGTACGGGAGACCGCAGATGCCTGATTTATTTGAAGCCTATTCTTCGCCGGACGGCTACCCGCCGAACTGCTGCATCGGAATCGAACTGACCCGGCGGGTCAGCGATTACGACGTGGACGCCCGCACGCAGGCCTACCGGATGCGCGTGGAAGTCAGCCGCGCGCAGAACGTCGATCCAAACGTATTCGTCTACCAGGTCGTTCAGCCGTCTGAAACGAACCCGTCGGCCTACAGCCAGTTCAGCCGGGTTGCCAGCCCGCTGGATCTCGAAGAACTGCCCTACGGCATCCCCGGAGAGCCGCAGCTGGCCACGCACTTCCGCCTGGCCGAACTGGACCTGCTCTTTTCTCACCGGCAGACCCTCGAAGAAGCCTGGGCGGCCATCGTGGCCGACCGGGACGAACTGGTCCGCACCCTCCAGCAGCTCTGTGAGGTCCAGGTCGACCAGGTCAGCGCTGCCGGCTGCTTCGAAGAAGAGGAAGGATCGTCCGAACCGTCAGAAGAGCCGTCTGAAGAGCCGTCCGACGAACCGTCCGCCGAGCCGCCGGATTGCGGCGAGCTGCCTGGCTGCCTGGTCCTGACCTTCAGTGACCACCCGGCCCTTCCGGTCGGCCTGAAGCTCTTTCCGCAGGCGCCCGATCCGGCTGCTCCGTGTGAAGCCGAGTGGCTGGCCGAAGGGCCGGATGGTGTGAACCTGTACGTTCAGACTGACCAACTGACCGGTCAGGCGGCCTTTTCGGTTTCCAGTTTGGACGAAACGGACGAGGGCACGGTGCAGCTGAGCCTGGAATACGGAGCCGTCCTCCAGTACCTGTTTGGCGGCATCCCGCGGGCCGTCTGGGTGGAGGCGTCGGATGACTGCTGAGAGCCCGATCAGCACGCTGACAGACGCGCGGGTCATCAGTCTGCTCGAATCCCGTCAGACCCTCGCCGAGCTGCCGGAGTTCCAACCGGTCATCGCCCACTACCACGCAACCAAACAGGGAGTGCAGCGGGGTGGTTGCTCGGGCTGCGCGCGGCGCCGCCAACAGGCCAGCGCCGTCCGCCAGGCCCACTCCGTTCTCCTCAGCCTGCCGGCTGACCGGTTTGAAAGGGCCAAACAGCTGATGGGTCTGACCGGACGGATACGGATTTACGAGCGGGTGGGCAACACGCTGGTTCCGCGGGTCAGATAGGCTTAATTTGGCCTGTTTTTGCGGAATAGTAAGGTAGTTCCCGGGATTTATCCCGGAACCGAGGGGTGAGAGGCCCTGCCGCACCGGTGTAAGACCGGTGTCTTAACGGTTTTGATTTGTTTTCGCCCCGCTCGACCGACAACCGCCTGTTCGGTCGAGCGGGGCCTTTCCTTTCCGTTTAGCTACGACGGCGCTTGACGGAAGCCTGCCGATCCGGCAGGATCAGACTGTTCGTAAACCACAGACAGGAGGCACGTATGACTGATGATATCCACACCCAGGCAGTGGAAAGCGGCCTGCAGGAAGAAGAAGCGGCAGGCGCGGAGGCGAACGAAGCGGCCGCACAGGCCGAAGGAACGGTCCGGTACATCCGGGCTGAGAACTCAAAACTCAACATCCTGGTCGATCACCCGACGCTCGAGCCCAAGCTGACGGCCAACCACCTGGTTCTGACGCTCTTCGCGCCGACCGTCCAGGAAGTTGCCAACTCACCGGAGGCCCGGCGGGTCGTAACAGACTACTGCGGGCGGTTCGGCCTGCCAGATGGACGGCTGAAGGACCGGGGAGAGGGCCCGTTTCCACTGGATAAGTACCTGCAGGTCATCGAGGACGAGCTGACCGAACCGCCACCCTTTTGGGCCTTCAGTTACGAGGTATGGAAGCCGTTCTGACCTTTGCGTCGATCCGGCCCTTCCTACAGCCCGCCTACGTAGATCAGAGTGATCTGTTCCGTTCGGTCTTTGCCGACGGCACGGAGCTGACGGATCAGACGGAGGTGGCGCTGTGGGAAGCGCTGGGCATGCAGCTTGACGACTTCATTCTGAATGCCGGCTGGTCCGACCTGTCCCGGCAGAGGGAGCGGCTCCGGTTCCTCCGCTTCGTCATGCCGTACGTGAAGGCCTGGGCGGACCGGGTCGAACGGTTTATCGACGAACAGGAAGCGGATCTGGCGGACCTGCCTATCCTGGCGGTCGAATTACAAGAAAACGAGGTGGTCGTCGTCTACGTCCTGCCCCATCCGATCGGCGGGCTGAATATCAGAACGGGCGAAGCCGACTTCAGGCCATTGCGGACCTGGTCCCTTTCCTACTCCCCGGTAGGATTCTTTGCACGTACGCTTGCCAATCTGCCTCGCTACGCCGGCTTAGCGGAAGCTCTCCGAGCTGCTGCAGCAAAGCAGACAGGTTCGCTTCCATTTCTTGACCGATCTGGCGGACTTCCTCCTCCTGACGGCGAAGAAACGACTCGCCCATAACCGGTTCGTCGGCGAAGCTGAGTTCCGCATCCATGTCCGGTTTGGTCTGGCGGATGGCCATGCTGAGCTGCGGGGGTGTCCGCTCAATGCCCTCGTTGTCCAGGAGGACGCCCAAGAGTTTACGGACATCCGGACTGAAACGGTCGGCAATCCGTTCATCTTTATCGGGCGGATCGTTGAAGGCCACTTCGGTGATGGCCCAGGCGGCTTCCTCGACGTCGACCGGATCCCAGACCTCAAAGTTCACCGGTGCGCCGCTCAGTGCGTTGGCCGTGTGCAGGAAGGTCTCGACGTTGGTGTAGAAGAGCGGACTGCGAAGCGCGCCGATCAGAGCCATCAGCCGGTCGACCGATCCGTCGGGTATCCGCTTACCCGTTGTCTGCAACACCTCCAACCGGATGGTTTCCGGCTCCCAGTCCATCGCCTCTGCGCCCCACTGATCGAGCAGAAGGGCCAGCAGGCTGGTGGCAAAGATGTTCGGATCTGACCAGGCGGCAGCCCGCTCCTTGCGCAACGGACGGGCGTAGGCAAAGGTGTCAGACATTGAGGGGGTTGCGGTCAAGCAGCGAACCTACCTTTTCTTCAAAGGCCGGAAGGGCAGAGGCCCCGATCAGATCGGCCGGATCCTCATTCAGCTTGAAGGCCACGCGGAAGACAGGCGGCCCGTCCAACAGGTCAGACCGCTTTTCCGTGCTGAGCGGCAAGGTGGCCATCCGTTCGAATACCAGGGCGCCAGGCGGGAAGGCCGCCTCCTTTTCAAGGATGGGTCCGATCCCCATGGCGTCCATTGCGGCCTCGAAGATCTGCAGGTCCTTCGAATCGGCGTCTGCCAGCCAGGCGGCTGCCTTTTCGATACTGACCTGACCGCCGATCAGGACGGCATCCGCGCAGGCCGGTCCGACGGCTTCGAAGCAGGGGGCCGCATCTTCCAGGTCGGAAAATCGGTACGTCTGTCCGCTCGGAAGGCTGAGACTCGGCGCTGAGGCGGCCATCTTTGTGCCAAAGCCGTCATAGAAGATCTCTTCGGGCATGGGCATGCCGTACTTGTACTGATCAAACAGCGCTGCCTCGCGGTCAACCCGGTCGACCAGCCGGCAGGCCTGTTCTCGTCGTTCAGAGCTGACGGAGCTGCTCTTTTCCATCTCACCGTAAAGGAAAGAGGCCATCTTATCGAAGGCCTGGCGGACAGCCTCGTTCTTTGCCACCGTGGCCCGCGCAGCCAACCGGTAGGTCACAGCCGTCCGGCTGGCCGGGTAGGCGCCGGCGGCTTTGATAAAGTAGTCGGTCTGTTCGGTCGGAAGGTCGGATACGCCGAATTCGACGGCCTTTCGGAGCAGCCGGGTGGCCGCTTCTTTACGGACACCGTATGGGTAGCGTACCCGATCCAGGTAGAACCGTTCGGCGGATCTTCGAACTGACGCAGCGTCTACGGCTGGCAGCTTCCGTTCGGCTCCGATGTGCAGGACGTAGTCATCGTCAGAAAGGGCCGCTGCTTTTTGCAACGCCTCCGCCCGGCTGTTAATCTGATCTCTGAGCGCGAGGATTTCTGGAAAGATCCGGTGCGCCCGCGCGGCTTTGAACAACCGGTCCTCTACCAGGCTGGCCGGCGCACTGCTGTCCTGCGGCTCACCGTTGGCCTGCCTGCCCCAGAAGTACAGCCCCGATACCCAGGTGGCCGCCTTGGTGTGCACCGGAAGGCTGAGGCGGACCGGATCGGCAAATAGCTGTGGATCTAGGTTGTCTGTTTCCTGGTACTGCGCTACCCTTGCCTCCTTCACAAACAAAGGCACGTCCGGTTGGAAACGGAGGCGAAGGGCATGCAAAAGTTGAAAGTTGGGGTCGGGTTTATCTGACATGACAGCCTTACCTCATTCACTAAACGTTGCGCTCAATCCTGTCGATATGTTGCACAGGCTGGGCGTAGAAGTCAAGTCAGGATCTCCCCGTAGCTGCGCCTGCCCGCTCTGCCAGGCGGGCTCGCTGCGCCTTTACGACGACAACATTGCATCTTTTTGGCTGTTCTGCCCGTCCTGCCGGTTCAGTGGGGACGGCATTCATCTGTATGCGGCCTTCCATAAGCTGGATGTCGGCACGGCCGTACGTCGGATGGTGCGTGAGGGCGCCTTTCCGCCGGAGACTGACGTAAGTGAGTATCAGATCGACCGGTACGTCGCGCGCATTTCCGACCCGTGGCAGACCTTTCAGAACTTTGTTGCGCGGGCTTCCACCGCCTACGAAGGTGTTGGTGTGAGCCGTTCGCACGGTGCGCTGCTTCGGCGCTACGGCTTATGGCGGGGGTATGGAACGGAAGAGCGGAAGCAGCCCCTTTCTAAGTTCATCGGTGGAAGCACAAAGACGGCGGTCAAAGACCTTCCGGCAAGTACCGGTTCTACCCTGCACCACACTACGTACCGGGGCGGAGTCGGATCCGTTCTGATCGTCCCGAGCTACGACCTGCCTGGCCGGCCCCGCGCCGTCTACGTCCTGGCAGAGAGCGGCCAGGCGATCAAAGAACTGAACATCCGTCCGGGCGGCAGTCCTGGCTACTCAGACCACGGACTCGCACTGTTGGACAGTGTGGGCGATTCTGAGGATGTCTACGCAGTCCGCGACCTCCTCCTGGCTCTCCACCTGCAGGCCGCCACCTTCGCCACCCGGCCTGACCCTCTGCCGATTGTCGTCTGGACGGAAAGGACGGACTTTGCGTGGAATACGCTCAGGGGAAAGAACATACATTTTTGGCAGCCGTACGCAGACTCGCACGTCTTCAAAGCAGCCCTCCGGTTTCCGTCTGCCACCGTTTCCTTCTCTCCAGACTTCCCACTCCGTCCGTCCGCCCGGCAGATCGAAGAGTACGTTAGCAGCGTCTCTCCCGCGGGCTTTATCGATCAGGTTCGACAAAATTCAAACTCTCCGTACGTGGCGCTCCTACGGGAAATTGAAAAAGATCGCGGAGTCGGCGTCTGTTTGCTAGAAGACATACGTCTGACAGAGAGGCAGGAAGCCATGCTGATAGACGGCTGCAAACCAAAAGACCGGGAAAAGATCAGAGAGGTGTTGGACGTGGGACGGACAGGCCAGCCGTTTGTATTCGAAGGCAGGGTTATCATCGAAACGGACGAGGGCCTGTTTGAGCAACGGGGCGGCTCTGGCCTGGGTGAGCAGATTGCCGACATACAGATCGTGCCCGAGCTGAATTTCCGATACTCCGAAACAGATCGGACGGATCTGAGCGGATACGTTCTCTTCAAGGGCGAGCGGATCGCCTTCTGGGAGGACCGTGCCCATATTGATAGGAACCCCGCCAGGTGGGTTGAGAAGCTGCTGATGGACCAGGGGTACGCGCAGCCGGTCATTCACAGCCGGTATCGAAAGAAACTTCTGCAGCTTGCAATAGCCCGGCACCGGCCGCCGACTACCCGCGCGTTGGAGCGGGTCGGGTGGGACGAAAGCGGCCAGCTGCTTCTCCCGCGTTTGCGAATTGCGGACGGGAAGGTGGAGGCCCAGGTGCCCGCGCGGGTGCCCGTTCCGGACGAGCAGCCGGGACATACGCTCGAGCCTATTGCCAAGCTGCCGGCGGCGCTTTTCAGAAAGGCTGTGAAGAAGGACGGGTCAGTGCGGTTCTTCTGGGCCTTCAGCGTAGCGCTGTTGCGAAACCTGCTGGCACCCCAGCTCGGGTGGAAAACCGTACCGGTGGGGGTGGCGGGAGAAAACCAGAAAGACGGGCCCCTCGGGCAGCTGTGCCGCGCCTACGGCCTTGAGATCGCAGAGTTCTACCGAAACACCCTTCCGCCCCCCGTCCATCACATGCCGAGAATCCTGCGGACGACGCCCCGGCGACAGATACTGATTCATAATCTGATCGAAGACCGGAGGGACGATCCTATCTTTTTCAACCTGCGGGAATCTGCCATTCCGCCGGTAGCGCTGCACAGAGCGGCCATCCTGATCGGACCGCCCAGCGGGCCCTTTGACATACAGGAAGTAGCCGATCTGCCGGACCTGCTTCCGCACTTCATCGCCTGGATGCAGGCAGACGCCTTTGCCATGCCTGCGGCACCCGAACCGATCCTTCAGCTGACGCAAAACTTGGGCAACTGGCTACGAATACACGCCACCCTCGACTTTGTAGACGGCCTCATAGAGGAGGTGGAGGGGCTGATCTACCACACACCCTCGTCTCTCACAGAGCGGACGGTTGGGTCAGCCTTTTTGAAAGTGTGTGAAAACCTCGGCGGGCAGCGGGCGCTGGATATTGAGCACAGGGAAGACGGAAGCATAGTAATCGACCTGGCGGAAGTGGCGCGGTTGTGTAAAATCCTGCAGTTTCCCGTACCGCCGTTCGACGAGATTGCTGAGTCACTGACCCGTATGAACCGGCTCCGATCTCTTTCAAACAAGCGGATGGTCGTCGCACCGGAGTAGGAGAATGCCGGCAGAAGCAAAACGGAAGAAGCGGGGCCGTCCGCCCGCCCAACCCCGCCCACCCTCTACTTCTGACCTCATCAAAACTGCGCTTGCTGACCAGAAACTAGACGACGCCTCCCGGCTGCAAACAACCTGCGAGCAGATCGCCAAACTGTACGGCGAAGGACAGCTCCGGTCCGTTGCACCGATCTTGCCCCTGCTGCTCAAACTGAAGGGCAAGCCCTATTCGCTGGCCGACCACTTTCCTATGGAGCCGGTCTTTGCAACGTACCGGCCCCGGCGCCTCGTTCTCAAGTGTGGACGGCAGTTATCGAAGAGTACCTGCCTGGCCGCACTGATTCCGGTCTTCGGCTATCTGTTTCGCCACTTTCACATGCTGTACGTGGCGCCCCGTTTTCCTCAGACAGAGAAGTTCTCCAAGAACTACGTCAATCCGTTTATCCGCGATACGCCGCTGGGCAATTTGCTGACAGCCGGCGAGGGAATGAGGACGCAGTCCATCTTGCAAAAAAACTTTGCGATGACTCAGTGCACGGCGCACTTCTCCTACGCCTTCCTGGACTGTGATCGTACTCGGGGGATCAGCGCGGATCTCACGATGTTTGACGAATGCTTTGTCACAGGAACGGGCGTTCTGACACCCGGCGGTGAAAAACAAGTACAGGAATTATCTAGCGGAGAACCGATAATTTCTTTTGACCAAACCTGCGGAATAACGTGCGATAAGGTTGTTCGTACAGTAAGCAAGGGGTTACGACATGTATGGGAGCTTCGGCTGTCAGACGGGCGTACCCTGCAGTGTACGGCAAATGAGCGGATACGTACGTCGGAGGGTTGGGTTTATGTCGAACAGATCATCAATGAAGCGGCTGCCAGGCGGTTCGGGTACGTCCCACCTACCACTAACACCCTTTACCCGCCAGATGCTTCTCGGCACACTCTTGGGCGATGGATCGATGTAATAGACGGGTACAAAGTACGGTCGCTTCTCCACCGTGCACGGCAGCAAACAGGAAGCGTACTGCCGGTACGAAGCGTCCCTGCTGGGGGCGTATGTGAGAACACCCCCGCGGCTGGTGGAGAACAAGGGGTGAGGGAAGCAGAGCTGCACTTTTTCCACCCTCACCTCCCCCGTGTTCGAATTCTTACGGCACCTGTGCTACGTGCAGGACGCGCAGATCAGAAGGTCTTCGCAGAACTCGTCTCTCTCCGGTACGTAGGGAAGAAGGACGTATGGGACGTCGAAACCGAAAAACACCATACACTGTTCGCAGGGGGCGTGGGTGTTCATAACTGCCAGGACCTCAACATCGACTTCTTCGACATCATCGATGAGGTCTTATCCGCCTCTCCGTATAAGTTCCGCCTGTACGCCGGAACGCCCAAGACACTAGACGGACCGCTGGAAAAATACTGGGATCTTTCTAACCAGTGTGAGTGGTGCATCCGCTGCGAAGGCTGTAACCACTGGAACATCTGCGCGGCCAAGCAAGATCTGCTGAAGATGATTCAAAAGGCAGGGCCCAGCTGCTCGAAGTGCGGTAAGCTGCTCGATCCGCGGACTGGCCTGTGGGTACCGGGCTACCCCGAACGGGATACGGAGTTCTGGGGCCTGCACCAGCCGCAGGTCATCTTTCCCATGCACTACGCCCCCAACCCGATCACCGGGGACCGGGAATCCTGGGCGGAGATCTACAAGGCCGCCAACGGCGGAATGGAGACGTACAAGTTCTGGAATGAGAAGCTGGGGGAGAGCTTCGACGTCCGGTCCGTTCTGCTCAGCCGTGCAGACATAAAGAACGCCTGTGTGCTTGTGCATGAAAACGACCTAAACCAGGCGATCAAACGGAAGAAAGGCTACGTCCAGACGGTAATGGGCGTTGACTGGGGCGGCGGCGGAATCAGCGGCATCAGCCTTACAGGCATATCAGTCCTGGGCTTCCGGCACGACGGCCTGGTGGACGTGCTGTTCATGGACAAGCTGGGCGAAACGCTCGACCCCCTGCAGGAAGCTACGCTCATTATGAACCTGTACCGGCGGTTTCAGTGCGTCATCCTTGCGCATGACGCAGGAGGCAGCGGCGGCGTGCGTGAGACCTTCCTCATACAGATGGGCTTCAACCCCAACCGCCTCTTTCCGGCTTCGTACATCAACACCGGGCCCGGGAAGCTGGTCCGGTACCACCCACCAGAGCAGACGGGCAGTCGGCACTTCTACACCGTAGACAAGCCGCGTAGCCTCGTCCTTCTCTGCCAGCTGATCAAAAACGGAGGCGTCCGCTTTCCTAAGTACGACAGCTGGAAGCGTTATTCCGATGATTTCCTTGCCCTCGTAGAAGACAAGCGTCACGTTAGCCGCGGTGCGGACGTGTATATTATCGATCGCAAGCGCGGAATGTCCGATGACCTTGTCCACTCTGTCAATTTCGCGGCACTGGCATACTGGCACAGTCACGGCAAGTACCCCGACATCCCAACGATTACAGGCGCGCGGCTGACCGACGAGCAGCTGGCCCGCCTCCACCCCGTACCAAAGAGATAGGAGACGATGATGAGTTTGCCGATTATGAAAACTGCCAAAGCGTACCTGCGGGCAAAACGGCTCATACCTGCTGACGGACCGGTGCCGTCGTATGTTACAGGAATGTGGCGGGCGCACCGGCGGCCACTGCGAGAACCTCAAAACAGGCTGATCGATCCGGTCAGCCCCGGGAGGGCGTCGAATGGATAAGACGGAGCGTTTTGTAGGCAACACGGCAGTCCTCTTTTTGGCCGGCGCGGTTACTGCCCACTGTGTGGGCGCGTACGACGTTGCCTTTTTGATGCTGCTCGTATTTGCCTGCTGCCTGGTGGTGTACGTGGTACTGAACAACATGAACAAAGGAGATCCAGATGGACGCAGACCTCTCTGAACAGGTGAAAAGAGACGCAGACGAACTGCTAGCGAAGCTGCTGGCCGACCACTCCGCCCTGCGCGGCGTGACACTGGTGTTTGACTGGAACCTACCAGGAGACGCATCAGACGTGATGACCATCGGTCTGATGAAAACGAACGGCGGACGGGTCGGTGCGACGGACCTGACGCGCATGATGCAACGGCTGGGTCTGTTCTATCAGTTCCTGGCAAACAACGTGCTCGATATTTGCAGCCACGCGATGCGCGCAGCGTCGCAGGCAGGACAGCCGGCCGAGAAAAGTGAAAAAGGAGCGCCCTGGACCGATCCGGGCGTAAAAGAAGAGGAGGCGTAGGATCGTTTCTTTGCGTAACGGCTTGACTGACTACAGTAAGAACACATAGGGTAGGTTCCGAGGCGGAAGTGGTAGGCGAACACCACGGCACTGTGCCCCGCCTCTAACAGGAAGGTGAACCGTGGGGCGGACCGTACGGATCAGTGGGACAGATCTCCGTGCCTGTCAGACGTCTGGCTGGTGGAGCGTAGTCGAACCGGTTTTCAAAGACTGTGAGGCCGTTCGTCATTTCTATACCCGTCCCCCGGAGTACGCACCGCAGATCGACATTCCAGATAGTAAAGAAAAGGAATATCAGCTTGCGGCGCGCGGACGGGCGGTACGGCACTTCTGGAAGCGCAAAGTAAGCCGCACGTCTGAGGCGCTGCATCTGAACAGGCAGCAGACCGCGGTTCTGAGCGACTGCGCTCCGTTTGGCTTACAGCTTGACCCTGCTACTAATCTGACCTGCCGGAAGCACCGGGTATGCCCCTGGTGCTGGATGCGCAAGGTACGGGCTGAGCGGTCTGCCTTGTGGAAGGCAGCGACCGTATGGACCGGCCCGGTTCACATCGCCGCCCACCTGCAGGCCGATCCGAACGGCCGGCCCGTTCCAGGCAGAGAGGCGCTCTTACTACACCGCCAGCAGACAGCTGTCTGGCGGCGGCGGATGAAAAGGGCACCGACCTGGACGTACAAGGTCCTGTCTTACGTACCGCAGCTGTCCCAATGGGCCGTCCACACCCTGCTGGTTGTCTTTGGCCCCGCGGCGCTGCTCCCATCAGACCTGACCTGGCGGACCTTTGAAACGCCGGCGGACGTGGCGGACCGGTTCGTCCGGTTCCGCCGCTACCCGTCCCGCCTGCTCCTTCCGACCGAAGAAGCGGACGGCGAATTCGCGGACGTCTGTGCCGTCGCCTCAGAGCTGCGGGATTCGATCGGACGGAAGGTCCGGCCCATCCCCGCCTTCCCAATCGTCATACCCAAGGAAAAAATAAATGAACCTTATCTTCACAGCCGACCTGCATATCAAACCCCGGACCTGGGGCTCGATCCCATCGCTCAGCGGTGATGCCTATCACAGCCTGCGTCAGATTGCTGACCTGTGCCTCGCCCACCAGGCCGCCCTGGTTATCGGCGGCGACATCTTTGATACCCCGAGGCCCAGCGCGGCCGATGCCGAACAGTTCGGCCTGATGGTCGACCGGATCGCATCAGAGGGCCTGCCCGTCGGTGTCATCCAGGGCAACCATGACTTTGCCGACCCGCCGTGGCCGACCGTTCTGAATCCGCAGCTTACCCACTTGGAGAAGAAGCTGACCTACCCGTGGACAAACTTCGGAATCTACGGACTGGACGCCCGCAACCCTGCCGACCTGGAGAACGCGCTGAGCTTCGTACCGAAAGAGGCAAAGGCCGTCATACTGCACCAGCTGTGCAAAGAGGTCTTTCCCCTCGGGTGGAACTTCAGTCTCGAATGGGTGCCGCCGCACGTCACACACGTGTGGATCGGCGACTACCACGAGCGGATTGATCAGATGTTCGAGCGGACGGACGGTCCGCCCGTTCGGCTGCTCTCACCGGGCAGCACGCACGTGACCAACATCCGGGATCCGTGGGAGAAGTCGGTCTTTCTGATTCAGCGGTCTGCTGATCTGCCCCTTGATGATTCGGCCAATTCGGATGCGGACGGCATAGTCGTCACGCCCATTCCGCTCCGTACCCGTCCGTATCACGCCTGCGTGGTCAACGAAGAGGCGGACCTGGACCGGTTGGTCGAACGGTTCCAGGAACTGCCTGTCGGTGATCCGTCCGATCCGCTCCGATTCCCCGTTTTCGTCGTGGACTACCGGACGGACGTTCCGTACGTCGAGAGCCGCCTGCAGGCTGCCCTCGGCGATGCCGGTAGCCGGAAAGGTTATCTGTGGCTCCGGCCGACGGTCATCAAAGCGGTCATCGGATCCGAAGAAGAGGCGCCGATCGAAGAGACGGCCGACGTGGCCGACTGCTTGGCGGAGTTTGCCAGCCCCGGTACCGAACTGCACAGCCTCTGCGCGGATCTGCTGAACGCCGAGCAGACGGCGCCGGTGTTCGAGAGGTGGCGCAAATCTGTTGGTATCGAAAACGTATAGGAGAAACGTATGGACAAAGAAAACACAAGTGCGGATCCCGCCAGAGAAGCCGTTCGTAAAGAGCTGATGAAGACCTTCTGCAGTGACGACACGGAACGTGTGCTGCGCGTAGTGCGCTCGCTCTGTGAGCAGATGGTAGCGGAGGCCTTTACGGCCGAAGACCGCCCGGACCTGTGTGAAGTCATTCAGATCAGCACGCTGCTTTACAGCATTCCGACGGAGGATATGAGGGCCGGAAGGCGGGACATCCGGGAAGTCGTGGCCATGTGTGCAGCGGATCTGGCACAAGAGCTTCGCCAGCAGGGAGCCGACTGCATGACCGCCCCACGGGTCGAAGTAACGGTTAAGGACCACGTGGTAGGCGTTTCCGCAAGCCTGTACGCTATTAAGAAGGAGCAGAAGGATGATTCAGATTAGAGAAGTGGAAGTACGGAACTGGTGCCAGCACGAGCACCAGCGCGTCCAACTCGGACCGGGTACGAATGCGATCATCGGGCCGAACGGCTCGGGCAAGTCCAATCTGGTCGGAGCCGTCAGCATGCTGCTGACCGGTACGCCTCCGCTCGGACGGCTGGAGGAGAACATACGGGACGGCGAGGATGATGCCGTCCTGTCAGCGACCTTCGTTGCCAACGGGCAGAACGGACGGATCAGTCGGACGATCCGCGCACCGTACGTTGACACACCGGAGGGTGGCAGGGAGCGGAAGGGAACGACCACGAAGGTACGGCTGGAACTCGACGGCCTCGAAGCGCCGGTTACCAAGCTGGCAGACGCGAACCGCCTGCTCCTTGAGCTGACCGGCGTGTCCGGGTCGGTACTGAACACCCACGTGTTCGTCGGTCAGAAGGATCTGTCCAAACTGCTGTTCGAAACGCCGGCTGAGCGGAAGGCGGCGGTAATGAGCATCCTGCCGGGCGTCAGCCGGGCGGAGGCCGTCTACACGGCGCTCTACCGGGAACTCAGCGCCTACCCGTTGATCGAACTGGCCGTGCCGGTCGATGAGTATGAGCAGCGCCTTCGGGAGGCAGAAGGCCGGGAAAAGATGACCAGCCAGAGCCTGGCAGGCGCGGAAGTGCTGGCGGAGCGGGCAGCCGGGCCGGCCGAACAGGCCAGGGGCCGGCTGACAGGGCACGAAGCAGCCGTACAGGCGCAGCAGCAGTACGTTCAGCTCCTGCCGACTGTAAAGGCCGCCTACGAGGAAGCCGTCACTGCGGCAGCCGTACTCAAGGCGGCGGAAGAAAAGCTCGGTACTGTCGATCCGGACTACGCGCAGATGGCGCCGGTGATTGGCAAGGTACAGGCGAAGGCGGCGGATCTGCGCGCGCGGAAGGCAAGGGCCGAGCGGGCGGCAGAGCTGCGGCAGCAGCTTGAAAACGCAGAACGCCGGCTGGCCGGAATGGAGCCGCCCCTGGCAGTCGATCCGGCCATCGTGCGGGAGCAGACTGATAAGCGGGCGGAGCTGGCAGACGTCGAGGCCGAGATCCGGCAGGCACGCAAGCTGCTGGTCCTGTTGGAAAGTGGTGACCCGGTCTGTTCGGAGTGCGGCCGTCCGATTGAAAACCCGGAGGCCGAACAGAGCAAGCAGGAGGCGCGCCTCGTACAGGCGGCCGAGCGCCAGGATGCGCTTTCTTCCCGGCTGCACGTCATCGACAAGACCTTGGCGGCCAACCAGCTGGCCTTTCAGACCTACCGGTTGGAGTTCGAACGGCTTGAGCAGCAGATCAGTCTGCTCCGTGAGCAGATCAGTACGGAGGGTTGGTCGGATGCGGATGCGGCAGAACTGGCGAAGTCTGAAGAGTGGGTCGGTCTGTTTGAGCAGATCCGCGAAGAGCGGGAGGCCTATCAGAAGGAAGTCACAGCCGCACAGGCTGACCAGGTCCGCGCGGAATCGAAGGCCAACCAGCTGGGAGACAAGCTGGATGAACTGAAAGAGCAGGCGAACGCCCGGCTTTCAGAGTCTGAAGTAAAAGCGGCCAAAGACACGATAAGCAAACACGACGCAGCGGCCAGCCAGGTTTTCGAACTGAAGGCAGAGCTCGGAGCCGCCCGCCGGGAGGCGGAGACCTGTCGGACCGATTTGGAGAAGGCCAGGGCGACGTTGAAGAAGCAGGAAGCCGTCCGGTCCTACCGTACGCTGCTCGAAAAGGCACGGGAGGTGTTCCACCGGGACAACCTGCCGACCGAAACGATGCGCAGGTTTGTCGTCCGGCTCAACCGGGACTGCAACGAGTTTCTCGGCTACTTCGGCAATCCGTTCGGCGTAGAGATCACCAAGGATTTGGACGTATGGGTCAGCAAGCCGGACGGCTACCGCCATGCGGCCGAGCGGCTGAGCGGCGGGCAGCAGTGTGTACTGAGCCTGGCCTTCCGCTTCGCGACCAACCGGATCTTCGCACCGACCGTCGGACTGATCACTCTGGACGAGCCGACCGAGTACCTGGATACGGACAACGTCGGCTACCTGGCGGACGTGATGCGCCAGCTGGCGGCACTGAACCGCGGGTCCGGCGCGCAGACTCTGGTCATCACACACGCGAAGGAGCTGTTGTCTGCTTTCGACCACGTCATCCAGCTCGGAAGCGGGGGGTCTGTCTGATGCCGCAGCTTATCAAATCCGCCTTTAAATCCAACCAAATTAAAGCCGCCCTAAAGGGCGGGGTTTCAACCCAGAGGTTTTGATGAAGGTTACGGTCACCCTACGGTTTGAAAGCCCCTGCCTCGGCGCTGTCCGGGGCAGGGGTCCGGATGCCTTTCCGCGCAATGCGGACGGGCAGGTCATCTTCATGAACAGCTGGTGGATCAGCCTGCTGCAATTCGGCGCCCAGGGAATGGGCGCCTACTTTTCAGAAATCAAAGACGTCTACTTTGATCTGGTTGTCAGCGGCGTGGTCGGAACGTACCGCCGATATTACAAGGGAACGGAGTTTACGGAGCACGAGGCCTTTCTGGCCGGTACGTGCGTATCCGTAGCTGCCCGGATACCTAGCCAACTTGGCACGGACGGGCTGGCCGCACTGTTAAATGAAGCCGGTCGGTTCCGCGGCCTGTCTCCGTACGGATGGCGAGACGGGTGGGGACGGTTCAGCGTCGTGGAGGTGAGAAAGTGATCCAGGTCAGACAGTCGGCAAACATCATTGAAGTAGCGCCCAGCTGTGAAGACCTGCTGGGCGGTCTGCTCACATATACGCACGTACAGACGTTGCACGGACGGCACGCCAAGGACCGGCCGGCCAATCTGATCCGGCGGCGGGTCTACGGCATCGAGGGCGGCAAGCTCTACACACTGGCCGGCCTGCGGTCCAAGGTGCTGACGGCGCTGAAGGCATCGGGTCGGCCCCACCGGTTTGAGGACCTGCGTCCGCCCTTTCCGCACCGTCCCGATTTCGACAACCTGCTGCGCAACATACCGGACCTCAGCTTCCGGGTCGGCCAGGAAGACGCACTCAAAGCGATGATCCGGTGGGACAGGGGTGTGATCGTGGCGCCGACCGGCTGGGGAAAGAGTTTTCTGGTCCGCTGCCTGTCCCTCCTCTACCCGCAGGCGAAGATCCTGGTGGTCGTTCCGCGCAGGGATTTGATGGAGAAGATGTACGAAGAGTTCCGGGCCTTTACCCCGCGGGTCGGACGGGTGGGCGGCGGAAAGGCTGAGATGGATCAACGGCTTCTCGTCAGTACGGACAAGTCCGTGCTGAAAGCGTCGCTGGCCAATCCGGAAATCCTTCTCTTTGACGAAGTCCATAAGGCAGCGGCTTCAAAGACATCCGAGGATCTGGCACAGCTGCGCACGCCGTACAAATGGTTCGGCTTCTCAGCCACGCCGTACGGACGGACGGATGGCGCCGATCTGGTTATCGAAGCGCTCTTCGGCCCGGCCGTCTGCCACGTCAGCTACCAGGATGCCGTTGCGGACGGAGCGGTCGTACCGCTGAACGTCGAAATGCAGAGCCTTGCCGTCGGCGTACCGGAACGCAACACCTGCGGGGATGCGAAGTCCGGCGTGACGAAGCGGCGGCGCTGCTACTGGAAGAACGGCGCGCGGAACAGGGCACTGCTCAGCGGGGTGGAGAAGGCGAAGAAGAAGTACGGCACGCCGCCCGACGCACAGACCCTTGTCCTCGTACAGACTCTGGAGCACGCGGCGCACATCAGCCGCCTGTTGCCCGACGTACCGATCATCTACGGATCACAGGACAGCAGGCGGGTGGCCGAGTTGGTCGAATCCGATCTTCTGCCCCCTGATTTTCAGCCCCTGTCTGATAGCCGGCGGAACGAACTGCGCCGCGCCTTTGAGCGGGGCGACCTCCGTACGGCCATTGCGACGGGCGTGTGGGATACGGGCGTGGACTTCCGCGCCCTGCAGATCGTCGTTTACGCGAGCGGAGAGGTCGGAGAGATACCGGTCGTTCAGGCATTCGGACGGGCCAGCCGGACGCACGAATCCAAAGACCGGGGCATCATCATCGACTGTGAAGATCAGTTTGACAAATGGGCACGGAACCGGGCGCTGCAGCGGATGAGGGAGTATCGGAAGAAAGGATGGGTCATTCATCTTCCGGGCAGAGGAACGTATCGCAATGCCGACCATCAGTTGGCGTTGCTTTGATTGAACGCTCCCAGCCCTAAAGGGCGGGGTTTCAACCCAGGAGTTTTGATAAAAGGAGAAGTGGTGATTGACCTGAACAAAATGACCCACGGAGAATACCGCCTGTGGCTGCACGAAAGGGGCGTAACGGAAGAAGACGTCGATGAGTATGGGCAGCTGATCGGCCACGCATACGAAACGCTCAGGAAGGCCCGCTACCCCGGGTACCAGCTTCCGTCCAAGTACGGAACGGAATTCTGGCGCAGGGTGGCGCTGTCCCTCTGGGATCTCCGCCCGGATCCGGGCGTATGGGTGGAGGCACAGGCGTCGAACATGCCGACGGACTTCCCGCCACCGACCCACGTGCTGGGCACGCCGGCCGCACTGACCGCATACGAAGACTTTATGCGCAACAGCGCCGAGGGGCCGTCGGCCTTTCTGGAGCTCCGGCTCTTTGCCGACTACTTCGTACACCTGCGTAAGCGCTTTCCCGCCCGGCCGATCCCCGAGCTGCTCGAAGATCCGGATGCCGGCTTCGGGCCGCTGTTCAAGTGGTGCGTCTGCCACCAGATAAGCGATAAGGCGGGCATGCAGAAGGTGACGGGCAGGGCGCTGGTCCAACTGGCTGTCGGTGGCCGGGCAGAGGTGTATGCCGACAAGTTTCCTGAAGCAGTCGGCGAACTACGCAGCATATTCGGAGGCACAGATGGGAAGGCCTAGCTACCAACATCCTGATTTCATGGTCCTGCTTTTCAGCCGGCTGTTCCGAAGCGAAGAACTGCTCGACCGGATCAGCAGCTACCTCCGTCCGGAGGATCTGTACGCACCGACAGAGCGGGGCTGGGCGCTCAGCTGGGCGATCGTGCGCGACTTCTGGGCGGAACACCGTCAGTGCATCCCGCGCGCCGTTCTGGACATCGAGATTGATACCCGGCTCGACGGGATGGAAGACGACTACCTCGGAGACGATGGGGCGGAACAGCTCTGTACCGACCTCGATCTCGCCTTTGAGACCGGTACGGTCCTTCCGGACAGCTGGCTGATCGATCAGCTGAGCCATCTGGTCAAATCCCGCAGGATCCATGCGCTGGCACAGGGCGTAGCCGAGGCGCCGGCTGAGCAGATTGACGAACTTATGGCCGAGCTGGCCGTCGCACACAGCGGTACGCAGCTTTCTACGGGGACGGAGGTCATGGCTTTCACACCCGGGCACGAACAGCTCAATCAGATCCCAAGGTCACCGTGTGGCGTGGGTTTTATCGACACGCTGCTGGGTGGAGGGGCGCGGTCCGGAGAGGTCTACGGTCTGCTGGGGCCGACCGGACGGGGGAAGACCGCACTGGCCGTACAGATGACCTGGAGCAAGGTCCGGCGGGAAGAGCACTGTGCGTACTTTGCCTACGAGTTTCCGTTCGATCCGGAACTGACCCAGCGGTTCTATGCCTATGCCGCGGACATACCCGCTTCACGGATTGAGGGTCGGAACTTCGACCAGCTCAACCCGGATGACCGCGCGCGCATTCAGGACGAAACGAGGAAGTACGGGGCATATATGCACGCGGTGAACATGATCAACAACCGCAATCAGCAGACGGGCAGCGGCGGCATGCAGGAATTCCGCTCGAAGCTGTTGGAGTACCGGAAGCGCGGCACACCCATCAGCTTCGCCGTCATCGATCAGATGATTCCGCTGGCCAACCGGTACCTTGCCGCCGTAGGGAAGGATCCGGGGGAGTCGATGCGCCTGTACCTCCAGTCTGCCGTCGACGAGGCGATGCGCATTGCCGACGAGCTGGAATGTTCGATCCTGCTTCTGCACCAGATGAGCCCGGAGGCGGGTAACCGGTCACCCGCGTCGTATCCGAAGTGGGGCGATGCGGCAGAATGCCGATCCTTTGCCTTCTGGATGAGCAACTGCCTGGCGCTGGGAACGGGCGACGAACGCGGCCTGGGCTGGTGCTGCAGTACGAAGGCCAGGGGTACGGCTGTCAACGGCCTGATCGTCAAACTCGAAGGAGCGGACTACCGGTTCGTACACGAGCCTGGCCGCTACCAGCTGGCCTACCACCGGTTCGTAGAAACCGGCGCACAGTACGATAACAAACGAGGCGCCAGTACGAAGGAAGCGGTTTCCGGTTCGTACGACGCCGAACAACAGGCAGGAGTATAGGCATGAGCGAAATTAAAAGCACCGGAGAAGAAGTGTTTTGGGTATTAGCGGGTCTGTGCCTGCTGCTAGTCGGAGCAGCTACGGTCATCGCGGCCCTGAGGTTACACTGATGGATCAGCCAAAGTGGGTTGATGCGGCAGGGGATGCGGTTACCGGCGACCGGTTGTGCTGGACGGAAAAGAGCTGGCCGCCCTACCGGCCGTACAGGAAGGCCGCCCGAAAGCCGCTGGGAGAGCGGACCATCTATGCCACCGTTGTCAGTGACAGCTACGGCCAGAAGAAGCAACAGCACACCTTCAGTCTAAGAGTTTTCCGCTCGGAAGGACTGGATGCCCCCCAGCCCGGCAGCCTGCTCCGCCGGAAAGGTCGGAACCTATACCGGAACGGCCTGATGCGGGCGCTGTGGGATGACGAGGCCGCGCGCAAAGTCGCACTGCAGGAAAAGCACGGACGAGGAGCCCGGGCGAGGCAGCAGAGGGACGAGCGCCGGATGCGTGAAGAAATTGAAATGACGGTCTAACACGCTGGTTAGACAGTAGGAGGACTTATGGCAAAGGACAAGCTGGTTACGTACACGCACAGTCCCACGGGGCTGCGGCGGCTTCAAAAACTCTATAATCTGGAAATTTACGACGGTATGCGCCTCGGCTCTTACCTGAGTGGTGACGAAGATAATTACGAGATAGCAATCGAAAATGGTGAGTTCGTTTCCGGCGAGGCGGATTACGACGAGCTCCAGAAAGACTGCTACGTACTCGGCATCAGATACGAGTGTGAAGACGACGGTGTTTACATCTACTTTGAAACGGAGGACGCAGATGACTAAGCGGAACGAGGTGTGGGCAGAGATTATTCTGTGGTCTGTAGGCGTCTGTGTCCTACTGGCGGGTTTTTCAATGGGAGCGTGGGTTGTAAGGCGGTTACCAGGCCTGTTCCGATGAGCCGTCCGCTTAACCCAGCGTTGTACGATGCACTCCGGCAGATCTTCGGAGAGGTACGGATATCGCGCGAGGGTGAACCCTTCCGGGCAGCTGTCCGGACCGACCCGCTGGATGCCAAGAAGGTAGTGATCGTCGGCGATGACCGCGGAGAGAACTATGAGGTCTGCTGCCCGCAGTGCGGCGACCGGCGGTTCCGTCTGTCTGTCAGCCACCGGCTGAACACACGGATGAACGGCCGGCTGATGACGCATCTGTTCCAGTGCTTCAACGAGCACTGTGAAACCAATCCGGCCTTTTCCCGGCGGTTCATTGAGCAGCTGAAACCATACGTCCGGCGGTCTAATCCAGCGCTGGTAACGACGACGGTTTCGGCGGTATCGAAGCCGGCGGAGATGACACCGGTCAGCCTGCCGGACAGTACGGCGCTGCACCACCTTCCAGACCACCCGGTCTGCGCGTACCTCCGGTCGCGCGGACAGGATCCGGAAGAAATGGGGCAGCTGCTCGATGTCCGGTGGGCGGAGCGGTGCTACGAGCTGCCGGAGCTGAACCGCCTGATCTTCCCCGTGTACGTCAGCAGCCCGGCCGGTCCGGTCTGTTACGGCTACCAGGCCCGCTTCTTCGACGAACAGACTGGCCGGTACAAGCCGGACCGGTCTGCCGTGCCCAGAGAGGTGAAGTGGTATACGATGCCCGGGCTGCGGACTGGCAAGCGGCTGTATAACGGCATGCAGGCCGCCGGCAGTCCCATCGTGGTCGTCACCGAGGGCCCGTTGGACGTCGCGCGGGTCGGGCCGTCTCATGCGGTCGCAACCTTTGGAAAGAATCTGACGTCCTCGCATCTGCGCCTTCTGTGGAAACACTGGGGCAAGGTCGGAGCGGCCGTCGTACTGGCATACGATGCCGATGCCTGGATAGTTACGAAGAAGAACGAACGGGAAGTGGCGAAGTTGAACCAGACACTCGTGTCTCTGAAGGAGACGTGGGCCGGCGCCGTGCGGCTGAGGTTTGCCAAGGGCCAGGATCCGGGAAGTACGCCGCGGCTGTCCTTCTGGAAGAAGGTGGCACTCGAAATGGATCGGGCGGGCATTCTGGATAAGTTCGAACCAGTCCTTCCCTACGTGGGAACCAGATAGGAGAAGTAGATGCAGAAGATTGAAGGATTTGCCATTGCCCTCAAGGGCGATCAACTGGGTTACGACGGTTACACGTATTTCACGACAGACCAGGAAACGGCAGATGCGATTCTAAGCGAGGTGGCCGACGAGTTCCCGGACCTGCACGTCGTTCCCGCGGTGCTGCAGCTAGGCGCCGGTGCAGAAGAAAACCCGCTAAGAAAGCCGCTGTCTGAGCTGCTGCGAGTCTGCCAGGACGCCGCGCGCCGCGGGTGGGCCGACTCAGAAAAGGAAGCGATCCACTGGGCAGCAGTGGACGCGCAGGCTGCGCTTGCAGAAGATCGCGTGTCAAAACTGCTGCTAGCCGGTGCCAATACCAGCAAAGTAGCCAACGCCCTTTCTGAAAAAAGTTGGCGGAAGAGATGCAGCGGACAGCCGTAGGTCCGTAGACCTACGGCCGCCGTGCACAGGAAGGGCGAACTTCAACTGAATCGTACGGTATGGACGCCTTTGGTGCAAGAAAAGTTTGACCCGATTGTAAAGGATAAGTTCGTCCACCGCGGCGGACGACCGGAGGATTAAGCAGGCACGATGTGGGAAGAGGGCGAAGAGAGAAAAACTGATCCACGGCTACTCCATAGCATTGTGGGACCGATCCGGCTCCTGGACGCCGTTGACACGAGTGAGTCGGCGCCCCCGTTCGGGCCGTCGGTCAGCGTCTCCGCGCAGATCCGGGACATACCCGATCCGCTGATCTTCGGCCTGCAGATCCTACTCAGGCCGACGGAAGTGCAGATCGTTCAGAAGGGAGCGGTGCACACAACCCTGTGGATACCCGGCCATACGGTCGGTGGTCCGTGGGGACCGGATCCCCGCGCGCGCGTCATGCTCATCGGCAAGATGCCCTGGCAGGAGGAGACGGCTGAGAAGCGGCTGCTGGCCGGGCCGTCTGGTGCGCTGGTTGAGCAGATCTTGCGAGACGCCGGCGTCGACTACGCTGCGTGGTATGTGACAAACGTCCTGCGGTTCATGCCGCCCGGGCAACAGAAGAACGTGAGGGCCGAGTGGCTGACGGAGTGCCGCTGGTTCCTCCACCAGGAGCTGAGCATCATCCGACCGGAGCACATCCTGCTGTTCGGAACCGACGTGGTCAAAGAGCTGTTTGGAAAGAGCACGAACGTAACGAAGCTCCGGGGCGTCGAGGGGCTGGAATACGCCGGAGCGAAGGTCACGGTGACGGTCCATCCGTCGGCCGTACTGAAGAGCCCGACGCTTATGTCAGGCTTCCGGGACGACCTCCTGTCCTTCTGCGAGAAGGCAACGGGCAAGCGGGTCGTCAAACGGGCGCCGGTCAGTTACGAGTGCATCACAACGGAAGGGCGGCTGGCCGAAGTGGTCGACCAGCTGATCCGCGAGGGGCACCGGACCTTCAGCGTGGACGCCGAGTGGGGCGGTCATGACCGGTCTGACTTCATCAACGGCCAGTTGCGAATGATTCAGCTGTCGTACCGGACCCACCAGTCCTACGGCATTCTCCTCCGATCAGAGGGGCTGGTTGATCGGTTCGAACCCAGCCCCGCAGCGGCCATTCCGCACCTCCGTCGCCTGCTCTGCAGGCCGGACGTACGGATCGGCGGCCATAACTTCAGGGCGGACCTGAAGTTTCTGATGCGCATCGGCCTGGATCTGCGGGAACAGCACCGGCGGGGTTTTGACACGGCCCTGGCCTACCACGTCCTCCACCCGTCTGAGGGAAAGGACGCCGGCCTCGAGGTCCTAGCCCTTCGGTACACCGACCTGGGCCGGTACGACTGGCCGTTGGAAGAGTGGAAGAAGCGGACGGGCTTTAAGGAAAGCACCACACAGGGCTACCGGGACATACCGGACCACATCCTCGCACCGTACGCCATGGCCGATACGGACGCGGTTATGCGCATCTGGCCCATCCTGGAGAAGAAGCTGCGGGCACAGCCGTTCGGGCAGTCAGAAACGTACGAACACCCTGCCCGACCCGGCCACACCTTCCGTACGATGTACGACGTCTACGAGCAGATCGAGCACGGGGCTACGCTGGCGCTGAACCGAATGGAGATGACCGGCTTTCCCGTTGATGAGAACCGTCTGCGGGATCTGGCCGATCTGTTCCGTACCCGCCTGGCCGAACTGGAGGCGGACTTTCGAAAGTTTCTCGGGTGGCCGACGTTCAACTTCCGCAGCCACTACCAGGTGCGGGAGCTGCTCTTCGGATTCAGCAGCGCGGATGTGTGGACGGCCAGACAGGAGCACGAACGGAACGTACGGGCCGGGGTGGTCGGCAGAAACGCCCGTCCTCCGTACATCCGGTACCTGCCTCCGGACGTCCAGCACTTCGGCCTCCGACCGGTCAAGACTACGGAGAAGCCGAGTAGAGACTGGGTAGCCGTACCGGATGCCGAGCGGACGATCGTCAACGCCTCTACCGACGGCGAGACGCTGAAGATCCTGGCCGCTCAGGACGAGCGGGTGGCCCGGCTGTCGGAACTCCGGTTCGTCGACCAGATTGTCAAAACCTACCTCCGCTATCCGGATGAGGATAAGGAGGGGGATGTGATCATCGACGAGCAGACCGGCGAAGAGGTCTACAGCACCGGCCTGTTAGGAAAGATCGATCCGGACGGACGGATCAGAACGACGATCAGTCAGCTGACCGACACAGGCCGTTACCGTAGTTGCGTACATGAAGATACTTTAATTCGTACGCGGCGAGGGAGGATTCCCATAAAGGACGTCCGCGTGGGTGACTACGTGTGGACGCACAGGCGCCGGTGGAAAAAGGTGCTGCGTACGTATGTTTACCCGGCAGATAAGATGTGGGACTTCTCTTTGTCAAATAGGGAGGTTTTGACTTGCGTACTTCTTCACAGAGTATTATCCTGCGATAACAACTGGAAGGAGATGCGTAATGCCGAGCGTGTCAAAGAAGCATATGCGAGACGCGGAACTTGTGGCCCGCGTAGGGGCCGAATATCGATCCGGCATGGATACCGTAGAAGACATCGCAGAGCGGAACGGCGTAAACGTAGTTACTGCCCGTGCGATGATTCGAAAAACGGTGCCAGACAATATATTCAACAAGCTAAAACGCCTTCGGTACGCAAAATCAAAAACTGGCAAAAAGAACCCGCAATTTGGAAAAAGGAGAACGTTGCAGGATTGCGGAGATGGGCGAGGTTACCTAACACGCCTAGTAGACGGAAAAAGATATTTCGTACATCAGATCGTGTTTTCGTTAAAAATGGGCATACACCCTTCCGAATTTCCGGAATGGCTGGTCATACACCATATAGACGGAGACCCTCTGAACAACGATATCAACAACCTGGCGGCTGCGACAAACAGCGGCCATCACCGCATACACGAGCGGTACAGACACACGCCCGAGGACTTGAAATTGAAGCGTGCCACTATTCGGGAGTATATCCAGTATATGACCTCTACGTAGAAGACGATCACTCTTATGAGGCGTGCGGAATCTTTCATCACAATTCTAGCCCAAACTTGCAGAATATACCAAAGCGGCAGGAGGCGGAGTTGCGGCGGATCTTCGCAACGGATATCGACCGTCTGAAAGAACTGGACCGCTGGGAGAGCAGGCCGCTGGCCGATCTGAAGGCCGCCGGTCTGATCGATCCCCGGTACCAGACGATTCGTAGCTGTTTCTGCGCGCTGCCCGGGCAGGTTCTGATCGAAGCAGATTACCGTCAGGCCGAGATGTTTGTCCTGGCCTACCGGAGCGGAGATTCGAATCTCAAGGCCGTGATGAATGACCCGAGCCGCGACCTCCACTCGGAGATTGCGGTCAAAGGGCTGCGTCTGAACTGTTCGGCCACCGAGGTCAAAAAGAAGTACCCGCAGTACCGGGACGCCGCGAAGGCCACGAACTACGGGATTCTGTACGGACGGGGCGCTCCGGCCGTTGTCCGCGCGTTGCTCATGCAGGGCGTGGTCGGCGTGACCGAAGCGGATGCCGAGGCACTGAAGGACGCGCTCTTCGGAGAGTGTCCGCTGGTCTATGAGTACATAGAGGCCTGTAAGCGGGCGTCCGTGTCTCCGGGTTACGTTGAGAACCCGTTTGGCCGTCGCCGGTACTTTCCCTTTACGGAAGACCGGGCCGTACAGGCCCAACAGGCCAGGCAGGCGGTCAACGCCCCGATTCAGGGAGCCGTTGCTGACGTCATTTCGCTGGCGCTGGATAATTTGTATGTGGCGCGGGAAGGGCTGGACGAATCGGATCGGTTTGAGCTGTTACTGACCGTACACGATTCGATACTCTTCTCCTGCCCGGTCCACATGGTCGAACCGCTGACCGCAGAGATCATACCGACGGCAATGTGTAAGAACGCAGCCGTCCCGAATATCGGACTGGAAATACCGATCGACATCGAGATGGGTCTCCGCTGGGGAGACAAGATGAAACAGGAAGATGCCATAAGGGCAGCACAGGAAGGAATGAACAATGGGATACAAAGATAGGGCTGGTGGAGGTCGCCGGGGTCTACCCGGTGTCTTCGTTGTAAAGACAAGTTATCCAGGTCGGCTGTATAAGCCGTCGTGGGATACGGACAAGTACGTGCCGACAGTTTTCCGTCCGATGGGTCCGACAAACCCGGAGATGACGGAGTTTCTGCCCGCGCGGGTGACCGCGGAGGAGCTGGATTACGGTGACTGGATCACCGCCTTTCAGGTCTTTAACGGCGGATCGGCCATGAAGCTCACGATGCTGGCGGACGTGGTGGACGAAAACGGGGAATTCGTATCCCGTGAGGAGCTTCCGCAGACGCCTGTCGAAGTTCTGATAAGTGCCGCCAAGACCGGCAGGGATCAGCACCCGACGTGGTTGCCGCTGTTCCAGGGCGGGCGTAACAAGGCGCCGCGGCTGCGGGAGTTCTGCAGCACTGAGGGGTTTGTGCAGGGCTTTCTGCTGGAGCACAACGGAAAGACCTTCTATGACAAACCTGTCGCCCCCTGCACCCTGCGGCTGACCTGGTCGGCCAAGGGCGCCCTCGAGGAGGAGCTGGAGAAGGTCAGGGAAGGGCACGAGGCCTCCGGTTCGATCGATAAGTTCGTCGTTCCGGACATTCTCAGCGCGGACGGCGGTAAGCTGATCCGTCTGCACTCGAACACAACCGGTCCGTCTGCGAAGCAGGAGGCCGCCACCGGTGCGAACTGGGCGGCCGCGTCGTCGACGGATAGGGAGCGGTCTGCCTCGTCCAAGGAAGTGAACCACTATGTCTGCACCTTGCTGGACGGTGGCGCCCTTCCCCGTGATGGGCAGGGCCGGATCATTCCGGTGGTTGCCGGCCTGGGCTGGCGGCCGTGGAATCAGACTCTCAACTTCCTGACCTTTGACAAGCAGCTGAGCCTGCTCTGTCAGGCCTTCGAGGACTTCCCCGATCTGCTCGAGTATGCCTTCGGAGACCTGGGCTGGCTGCCCGCGTCCTTCTACGAACGGCAGAGCAAGAAGCAGGAAGCCGAGGCACATCGGAAGCAGATGGAGGCGGCGGCTCTGGCTGCCAGGGCCGGAAAGCCCAAGCCCAAGGATCCGCCGGACACACAAGGCGGATCGGCGTCGGCTGCTCCGACCAAACCGGCGACTCCGACCAAACCGGCGACTCCGGCAATCAACTGGGGCCAGGCTGCTCCGCCCAGTGGCGAAGGGGACGAAGACGACGGCCCTCCGCCGGTCGGAAACTTCAGCCCGCCGGTTGATCCCGGCGAGTTTGAAGCCGGGGGCAACGAGCAGGACGAAATCGACCGTGAATTCGAACTGCTCAAGCAGCGCCGCGCGGCGCAGCGGGCAAAGCAGGGTTAGGCAGATGGGAGGGGGGCGGCTTCGGCCGCCCCCTTTTCGTAGGAGACGAATATGCCAAAGAAGAAGAAGACCGAACCGGATGAAATGGCCGCCTTCATGGGCGCCGGACTGGCCGCCGCACAGAAAGCATTCGGACGAGTCGGCGCGTACGTAGCGGCTGAACATGCGACCCGCAGGGTAGGTATACCAATTCCGAACTTTCCGCTCAGCTGGCTGACCCATTCGGCCGTCTGGCCCCTGCAGGCCCTGACCCTTTCGGGCGGGCCGCCGCAGAGCTGCAAATCGGCTCTGCTGTTTGAACTGCACCGGTGGTTTCTAAACGCCGGCGGGGCGGTGGTCCACGTTGAAACTGAGAATAAGATGTCGTCCGAACTGATGCAGTCGATCATCGATCCGGTCTTCTTTTCTGATCGTGCGTACCTCTACCAGGTCATCGCCGTTCAGCAGGTGGAAGAGTGGCAGGCAGAACTGAGCCGCCGGATGCGCCTGGTTGAAGACTTCCTTTTGAAACAGGAGTACAAACCGAAGTTCCCCCTTCTGCTCAGCGTCGACTCAATGATGGGTCCGCCGACCGAAGAGGGAGGCAAGTACATCGAAACGAACCTGGCCGCCAAAGGCCGGCAGTTCAGCGATGCGCCGTTGGTCATCAGCGAGTATTTGAAGAAAATGTCCAGCCGGGTACTTGGCTTTCCGGTCTGCGTTCACATGACCAACCACGAAAAGGAAAAGATCGATGCCGCTCCCGCTGGAAAGTTTGCGGCCAAGCAGATGCGCCGATCCGGCGGATCCGCTCCGGACTTCCACGCCGGCTTGGATCTGAGCCACGTGCGGGTCGGAAAGGCCGATGTGTTCTCATCCTACGGAGAGGGCCACGACATCCGCCTGACCGTGCGGAAAAACAGCTTTGGTCCCGGTATGCGCAGGATCACCGTGCCGTTCTTGTGGCGGTGGGAGCTGGACGAACAGACGGGTAAGAAGAAGCAGCGAAGCTGGTGGGATTGGGACATTGCGCTGATCCGGTTTCTGACCGACGGGAACAAACAGAAGGTTAGCAACGTACTGGACATCAGTGCCGAGCGGGTGGGCGGTATGGGCCTGATGGCCTGGTCCTCTACGTTCGGTATTGAAAAGAAGAACGCCATACCAGCGAACGAAATGGGCCGGCTGATCCACGAGAATGAAGAACTGCTCCGCGGACTTCGAGAAGTGTTCAGCATTCCGGAAAGCGTTCACTTCGAAGCCGGCTGCATGGACTACCCGGACGACGTTGCCCGCCTGAAGGCCAGGCGGAAGGCCCTGACGCAGAAGAAAGCGTCGATCGGTGCGAAGGCCAAGGCAGCAGAGGAGGGCGAAGATGACGAAGGTTCCGACTGACTACTCGTTTTTAGGCGGCTCAGACGCGGCCCGCGCGCACAAGGCAGAAAAGGCCGAACAGGTGGAGGCGCAGCTTGTGTCCTTTCTGATCGGGCGGGTCTGTGCAGCAAACGGCCAACCGGTTCCCCGTGTGGCAGACAGACCACGGACCTTCGCTGACCTTCATCAGTCATACAGCCTGTTTGGCGGTTTTGCTCTCTGTGCGTCCGTAGCGCCGCTCAGGATGAGTCGGTTTTCAGACCTCTTGCGGCTGGTGATGCCCAAGTCGCAGCCGTTTGATCGGCTGATGCGGCAGGCTGAGAACTACCCGGACGCCGATCCGGCCGTACTGCTGCACTTTGCGTACGATCAGAAGTGGCGGGTGCTGTACGCAAAGGACGCGGAAGGCCTGCTGCTCAGAGACGCCGGCGGTGTGCTGATGCAGATTCACTCGAAACACACAAACAAACCCTACGTGCTCGAAGAGTACGACAGCTTTATCGACCGGAGGGCAGATACGGTGACGTGGTGAAACGCAAGCAGAAGAACGTCCGGTCCTTTCCCCGCGTACAGAACATCGGGGCCGTACCGCCGATCGAGCCGCCAGACTACCTTCCGCCGACCGCGGAGGGGCTGGCGGCTCTGTACGAACGGCTGGAAAGAGCCGGGGCCTCGCCCCGTTGCGCCGGCCTCGTCCGCAACCTGGGATCGATGACTCCGTCGGTCAGGCTGGCCGTAAATCTCAAGGCGGCGATCGGCGGGCTGCTGCTGACAGACCAGCCGGACGAGCGGCTGGGGCTGACTGCGGCGGAGACGTCCGTCTTGCAAGAGCTGTCTGATCTGCTGGCAGATGACGAGCAGCTGCGGCTGATGGGCTGGGGTCTGTTCTGCCTGCCAGACAGAGAACTGTTGGTCCGGGCATTGAAAGAAACGATTCACCGAGCAGCCTGTCAGGACAGGCACTGGCGAACCACAGAAGAAAGAGGAAAGACTGATGGCTAAGAAGAAAGACGTGCAGATTGTTAATCAGGATAGCGAATACGAATCTTTTGTTAAGCGATTCGCCGATCTGGTTGTCACAACGGCCCGGCAGCTGGCGGACAACGCCTACCAGCTGGGGCTGATGTGTATTGAGCTGCAGGAACGGGCTGATCAGTACGGTAGCCGCGACCTGGGCCAGCTGGCCGACCAGATCAGCGCCCGGACGGGTGTGAAGATGGGCCGGTCACAACTGTATGATATGAAGGCCTTCGCCGAGAAGGTCAGACCAGAGCAGGTTGAGCGCCTGAAAGACGTGGGCCTGCCATGGCGGGCCCTCCGGCTGTTGGGCCGGGCGTCACTGACGGATCAGAGCCGAGCCACGCTGGTTGACGAAATCGTGACTGGCAAGTTGCCGCCCGGTGAGATCGAAGCGGAGGTCAGAAGCCGGACCGGCGGAGGCGGGGGCGGCCCGTCCGCTGCCGTTCCGTACAAGCAGCAGCTCCGCGCGCTGGACGGTCTGCCCGACCTGCTGACCCTCACGGTCAGGAAGGTCCGTGCCTACGAGGAGGCGGCCGTAGAGATCATCGAAGGCGACGACGAGGCGGCGATGCGCCTGGCCATCAGCTCCTTCCCGAAGATGCAGGAGGCGGTTGACGGCGCGGCCGTCGTGTTGCGCGAGATGGTCGACCGGCTGGCCCCCCGGCTCAAAAAGCTGGAGAAGGGGCTGAGCTGACCGGATGCGTTACCGAACCCGCTGTCCCAAATGTAAGGGGCGGCTGTTTCTGCACTCATTCGTAGGTGCCTGTTCGGACGTACCGATCTATGCCGGCGGATATGATCTCCAGTCCGGCACCGTGCAGGTCATCCACCCGATGACCGTGTGTGGCAAGTGCGGATACCTTGACGAACTGGTTCCCGAAGCGGACCAGCCATCCAGCGACTCTGCCGTCTTTATCGCGACGGTGAGCATACCGGGCCGAAATGCCCAACTCGACGTCTGGTTCGACCGGACGTCCCGTAATCACTACGCAGTAGAAAGGAAAGTACCATGCCAGAAACCAAAGAAAACGTGAGACTGTTGGACCTGTTGACCAAGTCGGGTGTGATTCTCAGCCGGACCTACCGGGTCTACCGCGGGCGCCGGCGGATTGAGCCGCAGGACGTCGGACTCGACCACGTGGATGACCGGGTCTTCTCCCTGGGCCACGGGAAGCTCCTGCCGGACCGTGCGCTCGAGCCGTTCAAACTGGTGGAGAGCCAGGTTTCAAGCCTCATCCTCGCCAGCACCTTCCCCTTCCTCGATTCAGGCAGGTTCCTGCCCAACCCGAAGATCGGGCCGGTGATGGACCGGCTGGACCAGCTTCGTCAGACCTTTTACGAT
>SKWC01000112.1 GCA_007129145.1 Rubritepida sp. | reverse complement strand
CTCGGGGCGTTTCGCGCCCAGCGCGCGCGCCACCGCCCCGGCCACGCCGCCGCCCATCGCACCCGCCGACATCTGCGACAGCAGCAGCGCGAAGGGCAGCACCACCGCCCAGCCGGCCAGCGCCTCGCGGCCGAGCCGGGCGGCGATCCAGGTCTCGGCGAGCATCGCCGTGACCTGCAGCAGCGACATCAGCGTGGTGGGGGCCGCCAGCGCCAGGATGCCGCGCGCCAGCGCGCCAGCGCCCGGGCGCGCGGCGCTGGTCACGCGAAGCGCTCGGCCGCGAAGGGGGTGAGGTCGGTGTTGGGGACTGGGCCCAGCATGGCAGCGGCGATCAGCGCGCCGCTGGGCGCCGAGGCCGTCAGGCCCAGATGGCCATGGCCGAAGGCGCACCACAGCCCGGGATGGGCGCGCACCGGGCCCATCACCGGCAGGCTGTCGGGCAGGCAGGGGCGGTGGCCCATCCAGAAGGGCTTGGCATCGGCGGTGTTGGCCTGGGGCAGCACCTTGCGCAGGTCATCCAGCAGCAGCGCGGCGCGGGCGGCGTTGGGCGGCGCCTCGGTGCCGCCGAACTCCACCGTGCCGGCGATGCGCAGCCCCTCCTCCATCGGTGTGATGAAGGCCTTGCGGTCGGCCGGGACCAGGGGGCGGGTGGGCATGACACCCGGGTCGGGCAGCATGACGTGGTAGCCGCGCTGGCTTTCCAGCGGCACGCGGATGCCCAAGGGTGCCAGCAGCCACGCCGACCAGGCGCCGGCGGCCAGCACCACCTGGTCCGCCTGCAGCGTCTCGCCATCGGCGCGCACGCCCACCACGCGCGGGCCGTCGGTGACCAGCGCCTCGACGGTGGCGCGACGGATGGTGCCGCCCATGCGCTCGATACCGCGGGCCAGGGTGCGGGCGTGGCGCAGCGGGTTCACGCAATGGCCCTGGCGCGGCAGGAAGACGCCCACCGTGTAGGCGGCGTCCACCATGGGCTCCAGCGCCATGATCCCCGCGCGGTCCAGCACCTGCATCTCGAGCCCATGGGCGCGGCGCAGCGCCCAGGCGGCGTCGTCCTTCTTCAGGTGATCCGCGTCGCGGTAGAGGTAGAGTTGGCCGTCGTCGCGGATGAGGTCCTCGGCGCCCTCGGCGCGCAGGATCTCGCGGTGGCGATCCTCGGCGCCGTGCAGCAGGCTGGCCATGGCCTGCGCGATGGCCTGCACGCGATCGGGCCGGGCGCTGAGCACGAAGCGCCACAGCCAGGGCAGCGCGGCGGGCCAGTAGCCGGTGGGGATATACAGCCCGCCCTTGGGGTCGAGCAGCATGCCCGGCACCTGCTTCAGCACGCCCGGCATGGCCAGCGGCGCGACGGAACCCGCCGAGATGGCGCCCGCATTGCCCGAGGATGTGCCCTCGCCCGGGCCGGTGCGGTCGAGCACGGTCACGGCCGCGCCGGCGCGCGCCAGGTACCAGGCCACACAGAGGCCGACGACGCCGGCGCCGACGATGATCACGCGGGGGGACTGCTGCATGGGGGCGATGCTGGCCGATCATTGACCCCGCGTCCATGCGCGCGGAAGGTCGCGCGCAAAGGTCGAGGGAGAAAGACCCATGCACGCCACCGCCGCCTCCGTGCGCGCCCAGATCCTGGCCATCCTGCGCGCCTGGGGCATGCCCGCCGCCCTGGCGGAGGAGACCGCCGCGCTGATGGCCGAGACCGACCTGATGGGCGTGGACAGCCACGGCATCTCGATGCTGATGGGCTATGAGGAGCTGCTGCGGAAGGGGCAGCTGCGCATCACGGGCCAGCCGCGCCTGGCGCGCGATTTCGGCGCGACCGGGCTGGTGGATGGCAATGACGGGCTGGGGCATCCGGCCGCGGCGCTGGCCATGCGGATGGCGACGCAGAAGGCGCGGCTGCATGGCGTGGGCGCGGTGGGGGTGGTGAACAGCCATCATTTCGGCGCGGCCGGGGTCTATGCGCGCATGGCCGCGGCGGCGGGCATGGTGGGGCTGGTGTTCTCCTCGGCACGGGGGGTGATCCTGGTGCCGCCGCGTGGCGCCGCGCCGGTGCTGGGCACCAACCCCATCGCCTTCGCCGCGCCCATCGAAGGCGAGCCGCCCATGGTGCTGGACATGGCCACCACCACCGTCGCGGCGAACAAGGTGAAGGTCTATCACCTGAAGGAGAAGGACATCCCCGAGGGCTGGGTGGTGGATGGCGCGGGCAACCCGGTGACGGAGCATGCCGCGGCGATGGATCTGGTGTTCAAGCGCCCCGAGGGCGGCATCACGCCGCTGGGCGGCACCGAGGAGAGCGGCGGGCACAAGGGCTATGGGCTGGCGCTGATGGTGCAGGTGCTGGCCGCGACGCTGACGGGGGGCAGCTTCTCGCCAGTGCGCAACCGCAGCGCGGCCGCCGATGCGCCCAACAACATCGGGCACATGATGCTGGCGCTGGATCCGCGCGCCTTCCGCGACCTCGCGGGCTACCAGCACGACATGGCGGAGCTGGTGGCGGAGCTGCGCGGCACGCCGCCCAGCACGCCGGGCGAGCCCGTGCTGATCCCGGGCGATCCGGAGGAGGCCGAGATGGCGCAGCGGCGCGCGGCGGGCATCCCCCTGCCCGCGAGCCTCGTGGGCCATGTGCGCGCCATTGCGGAACGGGCGGGCGTGGCCTTCCTGCTGGAGCCGGCCTGAGCCGCCCGCCCGCCCTCAGCGGGTGAAGCCGTGGCGGGCGAAGATGGCAGTTGCCTCGGGACCGCGCAGGAATTCCGCGAAGCGCGCCACCTCGGGCCTGGCGGTGCCGGCGCGGGTCAGCACGAAGCCGATGTCGCGGGCCAGGGCGAAGGGCGGCTCGATCGGGACCGCCACGCCCAGGCTGGCGGCGGTGTTCTCCCGCAGCCGCCAGCCGAGCCAGGCGTCGATGGCGTCGGGGCGGGCCCGCCAGGCGCGCTGCGCCTCGCCGCTGTTGGGCAGCACCTCGGCCACGCGGTCGCGCAGCGCCT
>SKWC01000205.1 GCA_007129145.1 Rubritepida sp. | reverse complement strand
GGCGATGCCGGCGGGCAGCGCCAGCAGGACCGGCCGGCGCATTTCGGGCAGCAGCAGCGCGGCGGCCAGCATGATGCCGAGCGCCGTCAGCAGCGGGCCGCGCTGGCCCGACAGGCCGAAGGCGCCCAGTGCGGCCGCGGCCAGCGCGAAGGCGGCCAGCATGCCCCAGCCGCCGCGGCGCAGCAGCCAGACGGCCGCGCCCAGCAGCACCGGCCACAGCGCCATGGACAGGTAGTTGCCCACCCGCGCCCGGAAGAAGGGGCCCGTGAGGTAGCCGGACATGTGGTTGCCCGCGCGGCGCAGCCCGTGGCCCAGCAGGAATTGCAGCCACACCTCCAGGATCACATAGCCCGCCGCCGCGCCCAGCGAGGCCAGCGCCCAGCGCCGTGCCGTGGGCGTGGCCAGGATCCAGGACGCCATCGCCAGGACCGCGAGCGGAAAGCGCCCCCAGGCCAGCGCCTGCAGCAGCCGGCCGGCATCGGCCCCGGCCAGCAGGGTCGTGGCGACCATCCAGGCCCAGAACGCGCCCGCCAGCAGGAACCAGGGCGCGCGCATCGCGCCGGCGTCGCGCATCAGCGCCATGCGCAGCAGCAGCCCGAGCGCGATGCCCCCCAGCGCCACCTCGGCGGCGGCGCGCGCGAAGATCAGCAGCCAGGGCAGCGCGCAGGTCGTGGCCAGCGCAAGCCGCGTGCCGTGCCGGTCGAGCCTGGCGAGCCAGGGCGGCATCGCCTCAGGCCGCGACGCCGAGCCGCCCGGCCATGTCCTGGATGAACTGCCAGGCCACGCGGCCCGAGCGCCCGCCACGGGTGACGCTCCATTCGACCGCGGCGCGGTGCAGTTCCTCGCGCGTGACGGGCAGCTTCATCGCCTCGGCATAGCCGTCCACCATCGCGAAGAAGGTGTCCTGGTCGCAGTTGTGGAAGCCGAGCCACAGGCCGAAGCGGTCCGACAGGCTGACCTTCTCCTCCACCGATTCGCCGGGGTTGATGGCGGTGCTGCGCTCATTGTCGATCATGTCGCGCGGCATCAGGTGGCGGCGGTTGGAGGTGGCGTAGAACAGCACATGCGCCGGCCGCCCCTCGATGCCGCCGTCGAGGACGGATTTCAGCGCCTTGTAGTCGGCGTCCTCGCGCTCGAAGCTGAGGTCGTCGCAGAACACGAGCGCCCGGCGCGACAGGCCGCGCAGGATGTTCAGCAGGTCGGGCAGGGTGCGGATGTCCTCGCGGTGGATCTCGATCAGCGCGAGGCTGCCGGGGAATTGCGCGTTCGCCTCGGCATGGGCGGCCTTGACCAGCGAGGACTTGCCCATGCCGCGCGCGCCCCAGAGCATGGCGTTGTTGGCCGGCAGGCCGCGGGCGAAGCGCAGCGTGTTCTCAAGCAGGATCTCGCGCTGCCGCTGCACGCCCTGCAGCAGCCCGATCTCGACGCGGCTGACCACGGGCACGGGCGCGAGGCGCGCGGGCGGGTGCCAGACGAAGGCGTCGGCGCCCTCCAGGCTGGGCGGCGGCGGGGGCGGGGGCGCGATGCGCTCCAGCGCGGCGGTGATGCGGGCGAGAAGGGCGGGGTCCATGCCGGGGTTTCAAGCGCCCAAGCCGGGCGGACGCAAGGCCCTGCCCTGATGGCGCCCGGTTGACGCGGGGGGCGGCGCGGCTAGGTTGCGCACAACCGTCCATCCCAGCGAGGACCCATGTTCATCTCCCCCGCCTATGCCCAGGACGCCGCCGGTGGTGGCGCCGGGGTCGTGATGCAGCTTCTGCCGCTCGTTCTCATCTTCGTGGTGTTCTACTTCCTGCTGATCCGCCCGCAGCAGCGCAAGATGAAGGAACACAAGGCGATGCTGGGCGCCTTGAAGCGCGGCGACAAGGTCGTGACCGCGGGCGGCATCCTCGGCGAGGTGAAGCTGGTCAAGGACCAGACCGACGAGGTGGACATCGAGATCGCCAATGGCGTGCGCGTCACCGTGATCCGCGGCACCATCAGCGCGGTGATCAACCCGCAGCCGGCGAACGACGCCAAGGCCTGACCCCATGGCCGAGCCCCGCCTGGTCGAGACGCCCCAGGCGCTCGTCGCGCTGGAGGTTCATGGACCCGAGGCGGGGCCGGTCGCCATCCTGCTGCATGGCTTCCCCTATGCCGCGCGCTGCTTCGATGCGGTGGTGCCGCATCTGACGGCGGCGGGGCTGCGCGTGCTGGTGCCGCATCTGCGCGGCTATGGGCAGACGCGGCTGAAGCCGGGCGTGCTCCGCTCGGGCGCGCAGGGCGCGCTGGGGGCGGATCTGCTGGCGCTGATGGATGCGCTGGCCATCCCGCGCGCGATCCTGGCCGGCTATGACTGGGGTGGGCGGGCCGCCTGCGTGGTCGCCGCCCTGCACCCCGGGCGCTGCGCGGGGCTGGTTTCCGGCACCGGCTACAACATCCAGGACATCGCCGCCGCCGCCGCCCCGTCCGACCCGGAGCAGGAGGCACGCTGGTGGTACCAGTACTACCTGCATGGCGAGCGCGGGGCGCGCGGCCTCGCGCAGAACCGCCGCGCCTTCGGGCATCTGCTGTGGCGCATGTGGTCGCCCTCCTGGCGCTTCACCGAGGCCGAGTTCGAGGCCAGCGCCGCGCATTGGGACAACCCCGACTATGCGGATGTGGTGGTGCACTCCTACCGCCACCGCTACGGCCTGGTGGCGGGTGATCCCGCGCATGACGCCATGGAGGCCGCGCTGGCCCGCCGCCCGCCCATCACGGTCCCGGCCATTGACCTGCATGGCGGTGATGACGGCGTAAACCCGGCCAAGCCGCAGCCGGCGCCGGGCTTCACGCGGCGCATCCTGCCCGGGGTGGGGCACAACCCCCCGCAGGAGGCGCCGGAGGCCTTCGCCCGGGCGGTCCTGGACCTCGCGCGCACGGGCTGAGCCCCCCATATCCGCGCCATGAACCACCTCGCCCCGGTCGCGTTCCAGCCCATCCGCCAGCCCATGCCCAGCCAGGGCGGGCGGCTGCG
>SKWC01000476.1 GCA_007129145.1 Rubritepida sp. | reverse complement strand
TCTCAGCCTGTTCGCCAACGTCCTGTCGAACAACCTGCCGCTGCTGGTCCGCTACGAGGGACGCAACTATTACCCCATCCTGCGCTTCCACCCCGAAAGCACCTTCACCGGCAGCGACCGGCACACGCGCCCGAACTACAAGGCGCTGAAGGAATCCCCGGCCTTCGCGGACCAGCCGGGAAATTTCATCCTTTTCCCGATCATCTCGCACAGCCCGCACGAGATCATCCAGCCCGACGCCATCGACATCCCTGAACTCGTCGACCTGACCCTCGAGCGCGAACCGCTGGTCGGCGCGCTGGAAGTGACCCCCGACGGGCGTATCCGCCAATCCGTGCACGCCGCCGGCTTCTTTCCGTCGCCGCAGGACCGCGACCTGCGTGGCCGGGAGCTGTCGGAACTGGTCGCCCTGCCCGCGGAACTGCAGGCGGCCATCGACCGTCGCCTGCGAAACCAGCCCGCCGACGCCGTGGCCGTCCCCCTGCCCCTGCCCGATTTCCCCCGGCCGGTCACCGCCCATCTGGCGGTGTTCCAGCCGGCCACAACGCCGCCGGACTTCGTGCGGATCATCCTGCGCGAGCAACGGGCCGCCGGCGAATCGACGGCACCGGTCACCCTGACCTTCGACCGCCAACTCGAACCGCACGGCGCGACCCCGGCGGTGTGGAACGCCTTGACCCCCGCGGAGCGGGACGTACTGCGGCAAGACGTGGACCGGCACTTCGAGGTGCCCGTGGAACCCTACCTGATCGATACCGCCCAGGGCCAGTACCGGGCGCGCTTCGATCGCGAGGTGGTGACCTACCCGTTCCGGCCGACGCGCAACCATCCGTTCGGCATCGACAGCTCCGGGCGCGACGTCCTGGCCAACATCCTGTACGCCCTGCGCACCTCCATGTCCTTCGGCCTGCTGCTGGTGGCGGTGATCATGCTGATCGGTATCGTGATCGGCGCGTTGCAGGGGTATTTCGGGGGCATCGTCGACATGACCGCCCAGCGCCTGAGCGAGGTCTGGGCCGCGCTGCCCTTCCTCTACATCATCATCCTGCTCGGCTCCATCTACGGGCGCAGTTTCACGCTGCTGCTGTTCTGCTACGGCATCTTCAACTGGATCGGCATCTCCTACTACATCCGCGCCGAATTCCTGCGCCTGCGCAAGCAACCCTTCGTCGAGGCCGCGCGCGTCACGGGACTGCGCCGCCGCCGGATCATCTTCAAGCACATCATGCCCAACGCGCTCGTCCCGGTGATCACCTTCTTCCCCTTCTCGCTGGTCGGGGCGATCGGCTCGCTGGCCGCGCTCGATTACCTCGGGTTCGGCCTGCCCGCCGGGACCCCCAGCTGGGGCGGCCTGCTGGCCCAGGCCCAGGAGTTCCGCTTCGCCTGGTGGCTCACGCTCTACCCGTCGCTCGCACTGTTCATCGTCATCCTGCTCGGCGTCTTCATCGGCGAGGGCGTCCGTTCGGCCTTCGACCCGCGCGCCGAAAGTAAAATGGAATAGCCCCATGATTCAACCGGCACAACCCGAAACCCCGGCCACGGACCTGCTGCTCGACGTCCGCAACCTCTCGGTCAGCTTCAAGACCGACGAGCGGCGGATCCAGGCGGTGGACGACGTGTCGTTCTCCGTGCGGCGCGGCGAGATCCTCGGACTGGTCGGCGAATCGGGCAGCGGCAAGACCGTGACCGGCATGAGCCTGCTGCGGCTGATCCCCTGCCCGCCGGGCTCGATCGACAGCGGCCAGGCCCTGTTCGAGGGCCGCGACCTGCTGACCCTGCCGGTGGCCGACCTGCGCCGGGTGCGCGGCCGCCAGATCGGCGTGATCTTCCAGGAACCTATGACGGCGCTCAGTCCGCTGCACATCGTCGGCAAACAACTGGTCGAGGCCCTGCGCCTGCACGAGCCCGAGCTCTCCGCCAAACAGGCCTGGGCGCGCGGCACGGAGTGGCTGGACAAGGTGGGCATCCCCGACCCCGCCGAACGGATGCTGGCCTATCCCTACCAGTTCTCGGGCGGCATGCGCCAACGGGTCATGATCGCCATGACCCTGATGCTCGACCCTAAACTGATCATCGCGGACGAACCGACCACCGCGCTCGACGTGACCATCCAGGCCCAGATCTTCGATCTGATCCTGCAGATGAAACACCGCGACACCTCGATCATCTTCATCACCCACGACATGGGCGTCATCTGGGAGTTGTGCGACCGCGTACTGGTGATGAAGGACGCCCGTATCGTGGAGAGCGGCGAGGCCGAATCCCTGTTCGCCCGACCCCAGGAGGCCTATACCCAGGCCCTGCTGGCCGCCGTGCCGCGCTTGACGGACGCCTCGCAGAAACCGGCGGCCGAGCCGCCGCCCGAGGCGGTCGAACCCGTCATCTCCGTCAAGGACATGAAGACCTGGTTCCCCGTCAAACGCGGCGTCTGGGCGCGCACGGTCGGCCATATCAAGGCCGTGGACGGCGTGTCCCTGGACATCCCGGTCGGCAGCACCTTCGGCCTGGTCGGCGAGTCGGGCAGCGGCAAGACCACGCTGGGCCGCACCATCCTGGGCTTGGACCCCTTGCGCGAAGGATCGATCCACTACCGCCAGACCCGCATCTCCGGACTGGGTCCGGCCCGCATGCGGCCCTACCGTAAAAGCCTGCAGATGGTCTTCCAGGATCCGTTCTCCTCGCTGAACCCGCGGCTGAACATCATTGAAATCCTGACCGAAGGCCCGCGGATCCACGGTCTGCAGGAAGGATCCGGCGAGGATTTGGCGGCCTACTGGCTCAAGGAGGTCGGCCTGCAGCCCGACATGATGTACCGCTATCCGCACGAATTCTCCGGCGGCCAACGGCAGCGCATCTGCATCGCGCGCGCCATGGCCCTGCGCCCCGACTTCATCGTGTGTGACGAGGCCGTCAGCGCGCTCGATGTGACAGTCCAGGCCCAGGTCATCGACCTGCTGATGGACCTCAAGGAAAAGTACGGGCTGTCCTACCTG
>SKWC01000321.1 GCA_007129145.1 Rubritepida sp. | reverse complement strand
GCTGCGCTGCGAGACGCAGCGCCCCGAGGGCGGCAGGCCGGCGGCGCGGAGCTGCGAGGTGGCGCTGACCTGGCTCGACCAGCGGCGCCAGCCGGTGGCGCAGGTCGTGATCGGCCGCGCCATCCCGACCGAGCCCACGCGGCTGATCCTGCAGGTGCCGCTCGAGGTGCGCACCGACATCGCCGCGCGCCTGCTGCCCGACCCCGCCGGCGCCGCCGAGCAGGCATTGCCGATGACCTTCCGCGTCTGCTCGGCCGCGCGCGGCGGCTGCTTCGCGGAGACGGAGCTGACCGCCGATCTCGCGCGGCTGCTGCGCGGCCGGGGCGAGAACCAGGGCCGCGTGGAATACCGCAACAGCGGCGGCCAGCTGGTGCAGCTGCCGCTGAGCTTCCGCGGCCTCGGCGCGGCGCTGGACGCGCTGGCGCGCGAGCAGGGCCAGGAATTGCCCTGACCCAGGGCAGCATGCCCAGATGATGGGCGGCTGCCTGCGCCGTGAGCCCTTTTTCCCGTTTGGCGCGGGGTCCGAACGGACAGGAAGGGGCTAGCCTTCGGCAACAAGCCGAGGGTTCGCATGTCCAGCACAGCCGTCCCGACCGCCGGCGCTTTCACCGCCGGCCTGTTCCATGTGGCGATCAAGACCAACGACCTGGTCGCCACCGTCGCCTTCTACACGCGCATCCTGGGCCTGATGGAGGTGAAGCGGCCGGACTTCGGCTATCCGGGCGCCTGGCTCGGCGTGCCGCTGCCCGGCGGGCCGGCCATCATCCACATCTACGCCGGCGGGCCCGCCCTGGGTGCCGAAGGCCGCGCGCCGCAGGGCACCGCGGCCATCGACCATGTCTCGCTGGCCTGCCGCGGCTACCATGAGCACATCGCGCGCTTCCGCGCCGCGGGCCTGGATTGGCGCGAATTCCTCGTGCCCGGCACCACGCTGTGGCAGCTCTTCGTCTACGACCCCTCGGGGGTGCAGCTCGAACTCACCTTCGACGGCGCGGCCGAGGCCGGCGCGCCGCCCGACATGAGCCCCGGCCGAAGCTACGTGGCCGGCTGCAGCTTCTTCGACCCCGCCACCTACCCCGCCCTGATCTGACGGAGATCCCCATGAACCGACGTCCCCTGCTGCTCGGGGCGCTCGCCGCGCCCTTCGTCATCGGCTCGGCCCGCGCCGCCGATCCAGTGCGCGTGGCGCTGTTCGAGGCCGGCTCGACGCTGCCCTATTTCGTCGCGCAGACCCGCGGCTTCTTTCGCGACGCCGGGGTGGCGCCGGTGCACAATGTGGTGGCCAACCACCCGCTTATCGTGCAGGCGCTGGTGACCGGCAGTGTCGATGCCTGCACCAACCTTGTTATGCTCGAGGCTGCGAACATCAACAGCCGCCGCCCCAACTCCGTGGTGTATTTCCATGTGCATGGGCAGAACGCCGAGTACCGCATGGAACAGTTCGTGGTGCGGCCCGGAAGCACCGCCCGCACCCTGGCCGATCTGCGCGGCGCGCGCATCATGTCGGCTCCCGGACCGGCGAACATGGCCGCTGCGCGTGGCGCGCTGGCCGCGGTGGGGCTGACCGAGGGCCGCGACTACACCTTGGTCGAGCAGCCCATGGCCGTCCATGTCGGCTCCATGCAGTCCGGCCAGTTCGACGCCGCCTTCACACTGGAGCCCGCGGCCACCATCGGTGAGCGCGCGGGCGCGATGCAGCGGCTGGAGGCGGGCGTCATCGCCACCCATCTCCTGGGACGGCGCGACGCGCTGGCCTTCGCCGCCGGCACGGGCTTCTCGGGCCGCTTCCTGGAGCAGAACGAGGGGGTGGCGCGCCGCTTCGCCGAGGCCTGGGGCCGCGCCGTCGAGGCCATCGCCAATGATCCGACCACGCGGGAGGTGCTGACCAGCCACCTCAACACGCCTCCGGACCTGGCCGCCGTCATGCCCCTGCAGCGCTTCACCATGGTGCGCGACATGACCGAGCAGATGTTTGCGGATTTCCAGCGCTTCATCGATGTCGCGGTCGAGATGGGTGTGGTCCGCACCCGGGTCGAGGCGCGTTCGATGCTGCGGGCATTGTGAGCGGAGGCATCGCCCCGCGCGAGACGGCGCTGTCCATCCGCGGCCTGCGCAAGGCCTTCGGCGGGCAGCCCGTCTATGACGGCTTCGACCTGGATGTGCGGCGCGGCGACATCCTGGCCATCTTCGGCCCCAATGGCTGCGGCAAGTCCACGCTGATCAACATGGCGGCGGGGCTGCTGCCGCATGACGGTGGCGAGATCCTGTTCGACGGCCGCACGGTGGCCGATGTGCGGGTCGGCTACGTCTTCCAGAACTACCGCGAGGCGCTGTTCCCCTGGCGCCGCGCGGCCGACAACATCCGCTACCCGATGCGCCGCCTCGGCCTCCCCGCCGCCGAGATCGAGCGCCGGCTGGAGCGGCTGAGCGCGGATTTCCGCGTCCGCTTCGACCTGAACCGCTATCCCTATGAGCTTTCCGGCGGGCAGCAGCAGCTGGTCTCCATCATGCGCTCGCTGGCCATCGAGCCCGAGGTGCTGTTCCTGGACGAGCCCTTCTCCGCGCTCGACTACGAGACCACGCTCTCGCTGCGGGCGCTGCTGCAGGACGTGCTGAAGGGCCGCGAGGTCACCAGCATCCTCGTCTCCCACGATCTGGAGGAGAGCATCGTGCTCGCCGACCGCCTGCTGATGCTGACGCGCCGCCCCACCTCGGTGGCCGATGACGTGCCCATCCCGCTGCCCTGGCCGCGCACCCCCGAGACGCTGGGCGAGGCGGGCTTCGTCGCCATCAAGACGCGCTGCCTGCGCGTCTTCACCGAAGCGGTGGCCGGCGCATGAGGGCGGTCGGGCTGCCGGCGCTGGGCGCGCTCGGCTTCATCCTGCTTTGGTGGGGTGCTGTGCTGGTCGAGGTGGCCGACCCCGTGCTGCTGCCATCCCCGGCCGAGACCTGGCGCGAAACCATGCACGCGCTGAACACCGGGCCGCTGTGGCATGACCTCTGGCAGACGGTGCAGCGCACCGTGGTCTCCTTCCTGGTCGCGAGCCTGATCGGCGTGCCGCTCGGCATCGCGCTGGGCGCGCAGGAGAGGCTGTATCGCACCTGCGAATTCGTGGTGGATTTCTTCCGCTCCACCCCGGCGTCGGCGCTGTTCCCGCTGTTCCTCATCCTGTTCGGGGTGGGCGAGGGCACCAAGATCGCGGTTGCCGCCTTCGGCGCCGCGCTGGTGATCCTGTTCAACGCCGCCTATGGCGTGATGAACGCGCGGCGCACCCGCATCCTGGCCGCGCAGGTGATGGGTGCGGGCCGCGTGCGCATCATGTTCGACGTGCTGGTCTGGGAGGCGACGCCGCAGATCCTGGTGGGCATGCGCTCGGGCGTCTCGCTCGCGCTGGTCATCATCGTGGTGGCCGAGATGTTCATCGGCAGCACCGACGGGCTGGGCCAGCGCGTCATCGTGGCGCAGAGCCTGTTCGAGAGCGGGCTGATGTATGGCGTGATCTTCCTGGCCGGCGCGCTGGGCTACCTGCTGAACCTGCTCTTCCTCATCCTGGAGAAGCAATTCGTTCACTGGGCCGGGAAGTGACCACGGCCTCCGGCACGTCGGTGTAGGCGCGGCGCAGCTTTTCCAGGAAGGGTGCGTCGCCCTTCGCGCGGGTCAGCGCGGCGACATCGGCGCCGGGCAGCATGGAATCCGTGGCCTCGACGGAAAATTCCCGGATGAAGGTCACGCGGGGGTCGCGCAGCGCCGCGACCTCCGCCACCCCGCCGCCGGCGAGGAACACGGCGGCCGCAAGCACGCCATCCTCGATGGCCTGGGTGGCACCCTGGCCGAGGGTAGGCACCATCGCATGCGCCGAATCCCCCAGGAACAGCACGCGCCCGTCCGCGGCGCTGCGCGACAGCGGCGTGATCTGCAACCGCGCCCAATGCACATCCGCGATATGGGCGCAGGTCTTGTCCACCATCCAGGCGACGGCGGGGCAGGGCGCCGCATCCTTGGGCAGGTACATGGCGCGCGCGTGCTCGGCGGTGCGCATCTGGGGCGTGAAATCCATCCCCGCCGCGAGAGGGAAGGCGCCCGCGATATAGACCCCGCCGCGCGGCAGCCGGTAGGCCAGCAGGCGGTTGTTGCCGTTGAACCACTGCCCGTATTCGTCGAAGGGGCAGCCCGCCTCGTCCGCCACCAGCAGCCGCGTCATGCCGATGCCGAAGAAGGCGGGCTCGGGCGTGCCCTCGGTCAGTTCGCGCAGCTTCGAGTAGCGCCCATCGCCCGCCACCAGCAGGTCGAAGCCGCCCTCCCGCGCCAGCGTGCCGTCATCGCACCGGAACACCGGCACGAGTCGGCCCTGGGCATCCTCCTCCAGCGCCTCCAGCGTGCGGCCGTAGCGCGTCTGATCCGCGACGGGGGCGCGCATCAGCCCATAGAGGTCCGACCAGCGCAGCCGCACGCCCTCCTCCTCCGCGACATCCAGCAGATCGAGGTCGAGCAGGGTGGTCCCGTCCGCGAGCCCCGCCCACCAGCGCCGCCAGGGCAGGCTGGCCGCGCGCAGCGCCGCATGGCCCGCGGGGTGGTGCAGCCGCAGCGCCTTCAGCGCGTTGGGGCAGATGTTCAGCCCCGTTCCGGCCTGTTCGCGCGCGCCCTCGGCCACGCGTTCGAAGCCCTGGAGGGAAAAGCGGCGGTCCCCGCGCAGCCTCTCCAGGAAAAGCGAGCCGGCCACGCCGGTTCCGATGATGCCTATCCTCATGCGCTGATCCCTAGCAATTCCTGCGCCGCGCAAAATGCTTGACCGGCACGCGCCACCTCGCCTTCAGTCCGCCGACTGCAAAAACACCGGAGGAAACGAAGATGGTTTCACGTCGCATCCTGCTGGCTGGGATCCCTGCCCTGGCCGCCCCCGCGCTGCTCACGCGCGGCGCCTCGGCCCAGGCCTACCCGACCCGCCCGATCATCCTGGTCAACCCCTATCCGCCCGGCGGCGCCACGGAGTTCGGCTCCACCCTGATCGCGCGCCGCATGGAGCGGGAACTGGGCCAGTCCATCGCCGTCGAGGCGCGTGCCGGCGCGGGCACCGCCATCGGCAACGCCCATGTCGCGCAGCAGCGGCCCGATGGCTACACGCTGCTGATGGGCACCACCTCGCTCGCGGTGCTGCCGGCGCTGCAGCCGACCTCCCAGCCGCGCGACCCGCGCACCGCCTTCACCCCGATCGGCTGCGCCACCATGTCGCCCTTCGTGCTGCATGTGCATCCCGATTTCCCCCCGCGCACCGTGCAGGAAGTGATCGACTACGCAAAGGCGAACCCGGGCCAGGTGAGTTGGGGAAGCTCGGGCGTGGGGGCCATCAACCACATGACGCTCGAGCTGTTCCGCGCGCGGACCGGCATTGATGTGGTGCATGTGCCCTATCGCGGGGGGGCGCCGGCGCTGGTGGACCTGGCCGCGGGCCGCATCCAGTGCATGTTCGCCGCCGCCCAGGAGGCGACCAGTGCCATGCGCGCCGGCCATTCCCGCGGCGTGGCCGTCACCTCGGCCGAGCGCGTGGCGGTGCTGCCCGACCTGCCGCCGGTGGGCGAGACGGTCGAGGGCTTCCAGTCGGTGTTCTGGCAGGCGCTGTTCGGCCCGGCCGGCCTGCCCGATGCGGTCGTCTCGCGCCTGGCTGCGGCGTTGGACATCGCGGTCCGCGACGCGGAGGTGGCCGAGCGCCTGGCCGGCGCGGGGGTCAGCACCTGGGTGGGCGACGCCGCCCTGCTGCGCGAGACGCTGGCGCGTGAGACCGAGACCTGGACCGAGGTGATCCGCAGCCAGAACATCACCGTCGGCTGACACGCCACAGGCAGGGTCCCACCCCCTGGCCCTGCTCATGCCCGGGTGCCACACTCCGGGCATGAGCGATGACCTGATCCGCCTCACGGCCTCCGAGGCCGTGGCCCGCCTCGCCCGCCGCGAGATCTCCCCCCTCGAACTGGTCGAGGCCGCGGCGGCGCGCATCGCCGCGGTCGAACCCGCGGTGAACGCCCTGCCCACGCTGTGCCTGGACCGCGCGCGCGCCCATGCGAAGCGGCTGATGGACGGGCAGGGGCGCGAGCGCGAGGGCCAGCCCGGCTGGCTCGGCGGGCTGCCGGTGTCCATCAAGGACCTGACCGATGTGGCGGGCGTGCGCACCACCTATGGCTCGCCCATCTTCAAGGATCATGTGCCGGAGCGTTCGCACCCCATCGTGGAGCGCATCGAGGCGCTGGGCGGCATCGTTATCGGCAAGTCCAACACGCCCGAATTCGGCGCCGGCGGCTCCACCTTCAACGAGGTGTTCGGCCGCACCCGCAACCCCTGGAACACGTCGCTGACCTGCGGCGGCAGCACCGGCGGCGGCGCCGTCTCGCTCGCCACCGGCGAGGTCTGGCTGGCGCAGGGCACCGACCATGGCGGCAGCACGCGGCGGCCGGCCACCTACTGCTCGGTGGTGGGGCTGCGGCCGAGCCCTGGCCGCATCACCCGCGGCAGCGTGAACAACCTCTTCTCGCCCCTGTCGGTGCAGGGGCCGATGGCGCGCAGCATCCCGGACCTGGCGCTGTTCCTCGACACCATGGCCGGCTGGTGCCCCGAGGACCCGCTGACCTATGACGCCCCCGCCACCTCCTACGCCGAGGCCGTGGCCCGGGCCGAGGGAAGGCTGCCGCTGCGCATCGCCTTCAGCGCCGACTACAACGGCCAGCTTCCGGTGGACCGCGAGGTGCGCGAGATCTGCGCCGCCGCGATGCGCCATTTCCGCGACCTGGGCTGCGAGGTGGAGGAATTCGCCCCCGACCTGGGCGAGCTCAGCGAGGCCTTCCTGGTGCTGCGCAGCCAGCATTTCGTGGTGGACCGCGAGATCCAGATGCAGACGCACCGCGAGATGCTGAAGCCCGACATCATCTGGAACACCCAGCGCGGGCTGGATGCGACGCCCAGCCGCCTGGCCTGGGCCGACCGCGAGCGCGCGGCCTTCTTCCGCCGCATGGTCGCGATGTTCCGCCGCTTCGATGTGTTCGTGACACCGGGCGCCCCCACGGCCGCCTTCGATGTGATGCTCCGCAACCCCGAGACCATCGCGGGGATGAAGCTCGAGAACTACATGGCCGGCTCCATGATGAACGCCGCCATGACCATGGCCGGCAGCCCCGCGGTGGCGGTGCCCTGCGGCTTCGACCGGCATGGCCGGCCGATCGGGCTGCAGATCGCGGCCCCCCCGCGGCGCGAGGAGGTGGCGCTGGCCGCCGCCGCCCTGTTCGAGCGCGCGGCGGGTTTCGACCGGATGCTGCCCATCGACCCGCGCCCGGGCGAGGTCCCCCCGCCCGCGACGGAGTAGGGGTGCGCTACATGCGCGCCCGCTCGGCGTGCTTGCCCATGGTGTTGTAGGGCGCATAGGCCGGGAAGGGGCCGATGGCGGTCATGTCCACCTCGACCAGGGTGGGCCCGTCCATCGCCAGTGCCTGCGCCACCGTGGAGCCGAAGGAATCCGCCGTGGCGCAGCGGAAGAAGGGCATCCCCGCCAGCGCGGCCAGCTGCGAGAGGTCCGGCGCCAACAGGTCATGGCCGAAGCGCCGGCCGTCCACGGTCGCGTCCTGGATGTGGCGGATCACGCCATAGCCGCGGTCGTTCATCACCACGATGCACAGGTTGGCGCGCTCCTGCACGGCGCTCCACAGCTCGCTCATGTTCATCGCGAAGCCGCCATCGCCCACCATGGCGACGGTGCGGCGCCCCGGATTGACCTCGGCCGCCGCCAGCGCGGCGCCGATGCCCATGGGCAGGCCCGGGCCGATGGCCGCCCCCACCGGGTGCATGGCGGTGCGCGGGTCATAGATGGGGAAGATGCGGTAGCCCCAGGTCGAGTTGTTCAGCGTGATGTCGCGCACGAAGACGGCATCGCGCGGCATCGCCTCGCGAAGCTGCGCCGAGAAGCCCGCATAGGGGCCGAGGGTGGCGAGATATTCCTCGGTGGCCAGCCGGCGCAGCTCCTGGAAGGTCTGGGCGAAGCCGGGCTCGACGCCCATGCGGCCCTTCAGCCGCTCGGCCAGCCCCTGCGCCACCAGCCCGACATCGCCATGCAGGAAATACTGGCTCGCATGGGTGCGGCCATTCGCCGCCGGGTCGCAATCCACATGGATGAGGTTGGCGGGCAGCTTCAGCGCGCCCTCCATCGTCTCATGCATGCGCAGCCGCGAGCCCAGCACCAGCATCGCATCCACGGTTTCGTAGAAGGCCGTCACGCGCGGGCTGCCGTTGCCGTGCATGCCCCCCAGCGTCATCGGGTGGTCCTCGGGGATGACGCCGCGGCCGTTCCAGGAGGAGACGGCGCCGAAGCCGAGCGCATGCAGCGCCGCCACCTCCTCGCGCGCGCGGCGCGCCCCATTGCCGAGCCACAGCATGGGGCGCTTCGCGCGCGCCAGCATCTCCGCCACCTCGTCCAGCGCGGCGGGGCAGGGGGGCAGGCCCGCGGGCAGGGGCAGTTCCAGCGCATCCAGCGCGGCGGGGCGGGCGATGGCGGTGCGCTGGATGTCGATGGGGATCTCGACCGAGACGGGGCCGGGGCGCGGGGCCATCGCCTCGGCCGCGGCGCGCGTCAGCACGCCCAGCGCCTCGCTGGCGGCGCGCACGCGATAGGCCGCCTTGCCCGCACCCGCCAGGATCATGGTCTGGCCGGGCACGTCATGCACGCTGCCCATGTCGCGATCCAGGAACTTCGTGGCCGACTGGCCGGTGATGTGCAGAAGCGGCGTCCCGGCGAAGCGCGCCTCGACCAGCCCGCCCACGCTGTTCGCCATGCCGGGCCCGGTGCTGGTGAACAGCACGCCCAGGCCCCCGCTGACGCGCCCATAGGCGTCGGCCATGTGTGCCCCGCCCATCTCGCCGCGGCACATGACGTAGCGGATGGCGTTGCGCCGCCCGATCGCGTCCAGCATCGGCACATTGTGCACCGAGACGATGCCGAAGGCGGTGCGCACCCCGATGCGCGCGAGGAACTCGGCCACCAGGTCGGCGACGGTGTAGGGGGCGGGGCTCTGGCTCATGGGCGGGGGTTCCTTGGGCGGTTTCCGCCCGCCATGCTGTCACGAAAGGGGGGCGGTGGAACCCCCTTGTGCGGGAGGAGCCGCGCGTGCCAGCCTGACCGGCACAAAACGAGGAAGCACCCGCCCATGTCCATGCACCGCCGCCTGTTCCTGGCCGCGCCCGCGCTGCTGCTGGGCCCCGCCGCCTTCGCCCAGTCCTTTCCGCAGCGCCCTGTGCGCATCATCGTGCCCTTCGCCGCCGGCACCTCCTCCGACTTCCAGGCGCGGCTGATCGGCGAGCGCATGGCCGCGCGCCTCGGCCAGCCCGTGGTGGTGGAGAACCGCGCCGGCGCGGGCGGAACGGTGGGGGCCGATTTCGTGGCCAAGTCCGATCCCGACGGGCACACGCTGCTGCTCGGCTCCAACGGGCCGCTGACCAACGCGCCGGTGCTCCAGGCGCGGCTGTCCTATGACCCGGCGGCTGATTTCGCGCCCATCTCCATGATTAGCCGCAGCCCCGTGACGCTGACCGTCCGCGCCGACAGCCCCTGGCGCAGCGTGGCCGATGTGCTGGCCGCCGCCCGCGCCCGGCCGGGCGAGGTGGCCATCGGCTCCTCCGGCCAGGGCAGCGCCACGCATTTCCTGATCGAGCAGGTGATGGCCACCGCCGACATCCGCTTCACCCATGTGCCCTACCGCGGATCGAGCCAATCCGTGCCCGACATGCTCTCCGGGACCATCCCGGTGGTGATGGCCGAGATCTCGACCGTGCTGCCGACCTTCCGCGACGGTCGTTCGCGCATCCTGGCCGTGTCCTCGGCTGGGCGGCTGCCCATCGTGTCCGAGGTGCCGACGTTGATCGAGAGCGGGCTGAACCTGACCGGCGGCTCCTGGGCCGGGCTGGTCGCGCCGCGCGGCACGCCCGAGGCGGTGCTGGCCGTGCTGGGCGATGCGGCGCGCGCGGGGCTGGCCGATCCGGCCTATCGCGCCCGCCAGGCGGAACTGGGTGCGGAGATCGCCGCCGCGAGCGAGCAGCAGCCGGCTGGCTTCGCCGCCTGGCTGACGCGCGAGCGTGCGCTGATCCGCGCGACGGCGACGCGCGCCGGCATCCAGCCGGCGGGCTGAAGGCGGCTGGCTCCCGGCTACTGGGGCAGCCGGGAGGGGTCGATGGCGCGGGCGTAGGCGAGTTTCTCCTCCGCCGTGCCATCTCCCGAGATCTGCACCAGGAAGCGGTTGTTCAGCATCATCAGCAGCTGGCCGTCCTGCTGCTGGATGGCGCGCGCCTGGCCGACGCGCACCAGCCGGCCCATCGCCCCCGCCATGGCGGGGTTGCTGAACACCATCATCATCTGGCCCATCAGCGGGTTGTCGGCCGAGACCTCGATCTCGACGCTGCGGCCTTCCGGGTGGGTGTAGCGCCGCGAGGCCTGGATCATGCCCGCCCCGCCCAGCAGCGCCAGCCCGCCCGCCGTGTCGGCGCTCGGTTCCTCGGCCTCCCAGCCGGGCAGGGCGTCGGGCAGCGCGGCGGCAAGCTGGTCGCCCGCGCGCTGCTGCAGAAGCTGCTGCGCCTCGGCCAGCGCCATGCGGGTGGCGGGAATGTCGCCGGCCTCATAGGCGCGGGTGGCTTCGGCCAGGGCCTCGCGCAGCTCATCGGCGGCGGCCGGGGCCGGGCTGAGCAGCAGGGCAAGGCCAAGACCCAGCGGGGCCAGCGTCAATCGGCGCGGGAACGTCACATCCATTCTCCTTCCGGGAAACACTTGAGCGGCGCCGTCATGGCTGGGCGAAGACCCCGTCGGTGACCACGTCGAACAGCCAGAGCGTGCCCTTGCACAGCACCAGCATTCCGCCCATCGCGTAGTTGAAACTGGTGAACACCATGTTCTCCAGGACGAAATTCACCAGCTCGACATATTCCATCGCCGCTCCGCCCTGGCTGGGCCGGGGTCCGCGCTGCGCGGCACGGGCCATCTGGTCCACGCGGCGGCCTTGTTGCGCGCCATGGGTCAGCGTCTCGCGCAGCACATTGCCGCGCGCATCGATGGTGTAGGTCCGCTGGTACACGGTGGCGGCGCGGCGGTTCTGCTCCAGCCGAGCGAAGCGCCAGGCGGCCTCCTGCGACAGCCCGCCCGTCCCGCCCAGCCCCGGCTCCAGCACCGCCCGGACCTGGCCACGCGCCGGGTCCAGCTCCCAGAAGGTGCCGCCGGCCGCATCCGCCAGCAGCGCCGGCGCGCCCGAGGCGAGGCGGCGCTGCAGCGCAATCCCGGCCGCGCCGGCATGCCCCGGCCCCG
>SKWC01000436.1 GCA_007129145.1 Rubritepida sp. | reverse complement strand
GCTGGTTTTATTGCGGGCAGGTTGCCCCCGCCAACGGCCTGCACCGCGGGAGCCCGACCGGCAAGTTGCGCCTCGAACAACTCGTCCACTGCATATCGAATCACGACCGCCGCGTGACGAAGCCCCCCGGATGCGCGATGATCGCCCCCGCCGCGACGACCGCCACGGCCGCGACCGCGACGACATGGGCCCCGCCGTGCGCGGCTTCGGCGACAGCGTGCCCGCCTTCATGCTCATTCCCATCCCGCGCCCCAGGCGCGAGGCCGCGGAACGCGACGTCGGGACCGACGCGGCCGCCTGAGGCATGGCACGGCGCCCGCCTGCCTCAGGGCATGCGGGCCGCCACCGCCGCCAGCAGCCCGCGCAGCCCCTCCACCATCCCGCCCATGGTGGGCGCCACCGTCTCCGGACCGCCGGGCCAGTTCAGCGCGATGCCGAAGCTGGCCGCGACCCCGCGCACCCGCATCTGCCCGCCCAAAGCCAGCGCGTTCTCATCATTCCAGATGATGCTGCCGCCCTTGCCATAGGCCGCGACATGGGCGGGAACCACCTCCGACAGGACGGTGGCCATGGCCGAGATGCGCCGGAACTCCACCAGGCTTTCCGGCCGCGCGAACAACCCGCCCGACAGCACCAGCCGGTACCAGGCCGCCAGCGCCTCGGGCGAGGAGATCATGCTCTCCTGCGCGTTCATCACCGGGCGGGCGGGGCTGGGCAGCGGGCCCGCCATCGCCTCCTGCACCCCGGCCCAGCCCAGGTCCTGGCCCGGCGCCGCCCCGGCCAGATAGGAGACCATGCGCCGCGTCGAGGCCGCCACCTGCACCCCCCGAAGCCCCGCGCGCGCGATCACCGCGCGCACCGCATCGACCCCGACACGCTGCATGATCATGTCGGTGGCGGTGTTGTCGCTGTGGCTGATCATCGCCTCCAGCACGAAGCGCGCCGCCATGGTGCCGCGCAGCCCCTCCAGCACCGGGCTGCTGGGGGAGCGCACCGCATCCTCGACCGCGAGGGGCTCCGTGAGGCTGGCCTCGCCCCGCTCCACCGCCAGCAGATAGGCCGCGAGAATGAAGCTCTTGGTGGTGCTGCCCACGAAGAACGGCGCCTCCGCGGCATGGGCCAGGTGCCAGGCCCCGCCCGGGGCGTCCACCGTCACCTGCGCGCCGATCCGCCCGCCCAGGGGCGCGGCCAGGGCCACCAGCCGGGCCAATGCCGCGCGCGGCTCCTCCTCCCCACCCCCCTGCGCGAGCGCCTGCCAGGAGAGGGGGGCGGACAGGAGGGTCGGCGCGACAAGCCAGGCGCGCCGGCGCGGAAATTGCTGCATGGGAATGGTCCTTTCTTGCGGGCGCGCCGCGGGCAAGGCACGCGCCTGGGCTCGATCTTGCGGGGCGAATCCGCGTCGGCCAAAGCGCGAATATGGCCTCGCATTTCGCTCCACCCTGCACAAATCTGCTCGGGCCGTGTTAAGTCGGCGCGCATGGGCGGCCAGACCATCGCTCCGCCACTGAAGGAAGAAGCCATGAACGTCGTCAGCAGCCCCGCCAAGAGCAGCAAGCCCGCCCCTTTCCAATGGGATGACGCGCTGCTGCTGGAGGAACAGCTCACCGAAGACGAGCGCATGATCCGCGACGCGGCCCGCGCCTTCTGCCAGGACCGGCTGATGCCCGGCGTGCTGATGGCCAACCGCACCGAAAGCTTCGACCGCTCCATCATGAACGCCTTCGGCGAGCAGGGCTTCCTCGGCGCCACCCTCGACGGCTACGGCTGCGCGGGCGTGGGCTATGTCGCCTACGGCCTGATGGCGCGCGAGGTCGAGCGCGTGGACAGCGGCTACCGCAGCGCCTTCTCGGTGCAGTCCAGCCTCGTGATGTTCCCGATCCACGCCTATGGCAGCGAGGCGCAGAAGCAGAAATTCCTGCCCAAGCTGCGCACCGGCGAATGGGTGGGCTGCTTCGGCCTGACCGAGCCCGATGCGGGCTCCGACCCCTCCTCCATGCGCACCCGCGCCAAGCGCGTGGATGGCGGCTGGCTGGTCTCGGGCTCCAAGACCTGGATCACCAACTCCCCCATCGCCGATGTCTGCCTCGTCTGGGCCAAGGACGACGAGGGCACGCTGGGCGGCTTCCTGCTCGAGCGCGGCATGAAGGGCCTGACCACGCCCAAGATCGAGGGCAAGTTCAGCCTGCGCGCCTCGGTCACCGGCATGATCATGATGGATGAGGTCTTCGTCCCCGACGAAAACCGCCTGCCCGGCGTGCGCAGCTTCGCCGGCCCCTTCTCCTGCCTGAACCGCGCCCGCTACGGCATCGCTTGGGGCGTGCTCGGCTCTGCCGAGTTCTGCATGGCCGCGGCGCGCGACTACACGCTGAACCGCCGGATGTTCGGCAAGCCGCTGGCCCAGACCCAGCTGATCCAGAAGAAGCTGGCCGACATGGAGACCGAGATCACGCTCGGCCTGCAGGCCTGCCTGCGGGTGGGGCGCCTGTTCGACGAGGGCCGCGCCGCGCCCGAGATGATCAGCCTGATCAAGCGCAACAACTGCGGCAAGGCGCTGGACATCGCGCGCATGGCCCGCGACATGCACGGCGGCAACGGGATCGTGGACGAGTACCACGTCATCCGCCACACCATGAACCTCGAGACGGTGAACACCTATGAGGGCACGCATGACGTGCACGCCCTCATCCTGGGCCGCGCCATCACGGGGCTGAACGCCTTCGGGTGACCCCATGCCTCTGACCGTCGCCCGCATCGGGGCGCAGGGCGACGGGCTGGCGCCGCTGCCGGGCGGCGGCCAGGCGGTGCTGCCCTTCACCCTGCCGGGCGAGGTGGCCGAGCCCGGCGAGCCGCCCCGCATCCTCATCCCCAGCCCGGATCGCGTCGCGGCGCCGTGCCCGCATTTCGGCATCTGCGGTGCCTGCGCGCTGCAGCATTGGGCCGACGCGCCCTACGCCTTCTGGAAGCGCGGGCTGCTGGTCCACGCTCTTGCCCGCGCGG
>SKWC01000370.1 GCA_007129145.1 Rubritepida sp. | reverse complement strand
GCCGGGCACGAAATCCTCGCGCGTGATCGGCCTGGCCGACGACATCGCCCGCAGCATGAGCGTGGTGGCGGTGCGCATCGCCACCGTGCCGGGGCGCAATGTGATCGGCATCGAGCTGCCCAACGCCCGGCGCGAGACGGTGTTCCTGTCCGAGATGCTGCTGAGCGACGAATACCGCCGCAACGCGGGCCGGCTTCCGCTGGTGCTGGGCAAGGACATCGGCGGCGGGCCGGTGGTGGCCGACCTCGCGCGCATGCCGCACCTGCTGATCGCGGGCACCACCGGCTCGGGCAAGTCGGTGGGGATCAACACCATGATCCTGTCGCTGCTGTACCGCTACAGCCCGGCCGAATGCCGCTTCATCATGATCGACCCCAAGATGCTGGAGCTGTCCGTCTACGACGGCATCCCGCACCTGCTGGCGCCCGTGGTGACCGAGCCGCCCAAGGCCATCGGTGCGCTGAAATGGACGGTGCGCGAGATGGAGCGCCGCTACCGCGCCATGAGCCAGGTCGGCGTGCGCGGCATCGTCGCCTTCAATGAGAAGGTGGCCGAGGCGCAGTCCAAGGGCACGGTGCTGACGCGGCGCGTGCAGACCGGCTACGACCCCGAGACCGGCCGCCCCGCCTTCGAGGAGCAGCCGCTCAGCCTCGCCGCGCTGCCGATGATCGTGGTGGTGATCGACGAGATGGCCGACCTCATGATCGTCGCCGGCAAGGAGATCGAGGCCGCGGTGCAGCGCCTCGCGCAGATGGCGCGCGCGGCGGGGATCCATGTGATCATGGCCACGCAGCGGCCCTCGGTGGATGTGATCACCGGCACCATCAAGGCGAATTTCCCAACGCGCATCAGCTTCCAGGTCACCAGCAAGATCGACAGCCGCACCATCCTGGGCGAGCAGGGGGCCGAGCAGCTGCTGGGTCAGGGCGACATGCTGCACATGGCCGGCGGCGGGCGGGTGATGCGCGTGCACGGCCCCTTCGTCTCGGACGCGGAGGTCGAGCGCGTGGCCGACTGGCTGCGCGAGCAGGGCGAGCCCGACTATGTCGAGGAGGTCACCGAGGTCGAGGAGGATGACGGTGGCGCCGCCCTGGCGGGCCTCGGCTCGGAGGGCGAGAACACGCTGTTCGACCAGGCCGTGGCGGTGGTGGTGCGCGAGGGCAAGGCCAGCACCAGCTTCCTGCAGCGCCATCTGAACATCGGCTACAACCGCGCCGCCAAGCTGATCGAGCAGATGGAGCGCGAGGGCGTGGTCAGCCCCGCGAACCATGTGGGCAAGCGCGAGATCCTGGCGCGGCGGCCCGGCCCGGAGGAATAACCCCGAGGCCCGGGCCGCCGCCCGTGGTTCAGGTGCCCGCGTACATGTAGGGCGGCATGGGCTGGGTCTCGTCCTTCACGCCCTTCACGCCCGGCACGCCCTCGGCCAGCACGCGCAGGCCGCGCGCCACGCCGGGTTCGCGGGTGAAGCCGTGGAAGGTGGCGATGCCGTCCTCGACATCCACCAGCAGGTAGAAGCTGTTCGCCCATGGCTCCTTGCGCATCGCCGCCAGGATGGCGCGGCGGATGCGGTCGTCGCTCATCGCCTCGCCCTCGGGGGCGGGGGCGACCAGCGCGGCCAGGAGGTTGGCGCGGCTGACGATGCCGCGCAGCTTGTTGTCGCTCACCACCAGGACGCGGCGGATGTTCTTCTCTTCCATGATCTGCGCGACATGCGAGGCGGTGTCGTCGGGGCTGACGGTCACCACCTTCTCGGTCATCACGTCCTTGGCGCGCACGCCATGGGTGCGGGCATAGCGCTCCGCCTGGTCGGCCGGGTTCTGGAACAGACCCTTGAACCAGGACATCGGCTTCTCGTCCTCACCCGCCAGGCGGCGGATCAGGTCGGCTTCGGTCACGATGCCAAGGACCGCGCCCTCCGGCCCCTGCACCGGCACCGCGCTGATCTTCCGCTCGGCGAGCAGGCGCGCGATGGCGAGCACGGGGGTCTCGGGGGGGACGGTGACGACGTCGGGCGTCATCAGATCCTTGGCGGTGAGGGTTTCAGTCACAGGGCGGGCCTCCAGCTTCTTGCCGAATGAAATTGCGCCGGCCCGGGCTGCGGCGCCTTGCGCCAGCGCAACCATCCCGCCAAGCGTTGCATCACCGCAGGCCGCCGAGCAAGGCATGGTCCTCGGCATCCAGCGCGACCTCGGTGCCCGCGCGGATCAGGGCCGCGAAATCCTCGTCGGGAACCATCAGCGTCAGGCAGTAGAGCTTCCCCGGCCCGGTGTTCTCGACCACATGCTCCACGCCCGGGGGCAGCAGCAGCGTGTCGCCGGGGCCGAGTTCCCGCCATGCCCCGCCGGCGCGGGCGCGGCCGCTTCCCTTCAGCACGAAGAACGCCTCCTGGGCGTGGCGATGGGTGTTGGGCGGGGTCGCGCCGCCGGGGGCGAAGACCTCGATGACCAGGGTGAAGCCCGCGCCATCCTCCAGCGGGTCGAGCAGCGTGATGAAGTGGTTGCTGTCCTGCGGGGCGATGCGGAAGCCGCGCGCCTCGGCGGCGCGCTTGACGATGGCGCTCATCGGGGGTTGCGGCACGGTTCGGCCGCGGCTTCGGGCGGGGGGTGGATCCCGGCGCCCTTCCAGGCGTGCCGGTTGTCGTCGTCGCCGTGCATGCGGCCTCCGTGATGGCCCGGCGGGCGGGAATGCCCAAGGGCGCGCGCATCATGCCCGCGGCGGCAAGCCCGCGGAAAGATTTCCGAGGGATGGTCGGCGTCTTGCCGGCTCGCAATCCGGGCGGCGCGAGGCCATATTGCCGGGACCCGCGTGCTCATATCCGGAGACTGTCCATGAAGCGCCGTTTGGCAACCTCCCTGGCGGCGCTGGCCGTCGCGACCCTGGTGCTGGCGCCCGCCATCGCCGAAGCCCGGCGCGGTGCAGGGGGCTTCGGCGGCAGCCGCGGGGCGCAGACCTTCCAGGCGCCGCCGCCGTGGGTCCCGACGACCGTCTTGTAGACGTGTTC
>SKWC01000046.1 GCA_007129145.1 Rubritepida sp. | reverse complement strand
GTCGTGCAGCCGCCCCTCGCGCGCCACGTCGCGCAGGCCGCGCCCGGCGATGCCGGCCTCAAGCCCCAGCCGCGGCGCGTCGGCGCGCAGCTGGCGGATCTGCTCCAGCGTCCAGCCGCGGGTCAGGGCGCGGGCCGCCTTCTGCGCCGCGTCGTCATACAGCAGCCCCACCCAGAGCGCGGGCTTGGCCTGCACCATGGCCGCGCTGCCGGCATCCGCACCCCGCATCTCCAGGAATTTCTTGAGGCGGACCTCGGTGAAGACGGTCGTCACATGGTCGGCCACATCGCCCATGCTGGCCTCGATGCCGCGCAGCGCCTCGACGCGGCCGGCCATGAAGTCGCGGAAGCTGGCGCCAGCCACGTCGTGCAGCCGGCCTTCCCGCGCCACGAAATACATCGGCACGTCCAGCACGTATTCCGCGAAGCGCTCGAAGCCGAAGCCCTCCTCGAAGACGCAGGCGGGGATGCCGGTGCGGTCGGGGTCGGTGTCGGACCAGACATGGCCGCGCAGCGACTTGAAGCCCGACGCCTTGCCCTCGCGCAGCGGCGAGGAGGCGAAGAGCGCGGTGGCCAGCGGCTGCAAGGCCAGGGACACGCGCAGCTTCTCGACCATGTCGGCCTCGTCGCCGAAATCGAGGTTCACCTGCACGGTGCAGGTGCGCAGCATCATGTCGAGGCCGAGGCTGCCTTTCAGCGGCATGTAGCGCCGCATGATCGCGTAGCGCGACTTGGGCATCCAGGGCATCGCCTGCCGCGTCACCAGCGGGTGGAAGCCCATGCCCGCGAAGCCGAGGCCCAGCGGCGCGGCCACCGCATGCACCGCGCGCAGATGCGCCGCGAGTTCGAGGCGCGTGGCGTGCAGGTCCACCATGGGCGCGCCCGACAGCTCGAACTGCCCGCCGGGTTCCAGGCTGATGGATTCGCCCGCGCGGGTCAGGCCGATGATGTTGCCCGCGTCGCGGATCGCCTCCCAGCCATCGGCGGCGATCCCCTCCAGCATGGCGCGGATGCCGTCGGGCTCATAGGCGGGCGGGGTCAGGTCGGTGCGGCGGAAGCCGAATTTCTCGTGCTCGGTGCCGATGCGCCAGGCGTCGCGCGGCTTGCTGCCGGAGGCGAACCATTCGGCCAGTTGCCGCGCGGATGTGATCGGCGTCGGGTCAGCCTGGCCGGGGTTGGACATGCGGTCACTCGTTTCCTGTGGCAGGGCGCAGGGTGTCCAGCGCCAGGGCGATCCCGGCGAGACCCGCGACCAGCGCCGTCTCCGCACGCAGGATGCGCGGACCCAGCGAGGTCATTGCAACAAAATCCCGACCTGCCAAGTCGTCAAGCTCGGCGGGATGAAACCCGCCCTCGGGCCCCACCAGCAAACCGCAGGGCGGGGCGGTTCCGGCCATGGAACGCAGCAGCGGCGGCGCGGCCCGGCGCTCGGCCGCCACCAGCAGCGGCGCGCCGTCCCAGCCGGCCAGCACGGCGTGCAGCGGCCGGGCATCCAGCACCAGGGGCACCGACAGCCGCTCGCACTGCTCGGCCGCGCCGCGCGCGGTGGCCTGGAGGCGGGCGGTGTTGGCGTGGTCCGCCACGCAGCGGCGCGTCAGCACCGGCTGGATGAGGGTCGCGCCGAGTTCGGTCGCCTTCTCCACCGCCCAGCCCATGGCGTCGCGCTTCAGCAGCGCGATCAGCGCGCGCACCTCCGGCTCGGGCGTGGGGGGGCGCAGCCGGGCACCCAGGCGGATCGCGCCGCGGTCCTTGCGCAGGGCGGCGATCTCGGCCGCGAACTCGCCCGATCCCGCCTCGAAGGCGCGCAGGGCGTCGCCGGGGCCGCGCCGCAGCACCACGCCCAAATGGTGCGCCTGGGCCGGCGTCAGGGCGATCTCGGCGCCCTCGGCCAGCGGCTGATCCATGGCGAGGCGCGGGATGGACATGCCCCGGTGTGCCGTGCTGGATCGGCGCGTGCAAGGCTACACCGACATTCGCAGGGAAGGCTGGGTGGGGCGGCTGCCCGCCGCCTGGCAGCCCTATGCGCTGCTGATGCGCGCCGACCGGCCGATCGGCGCCTGGCTGCTGTTCCTGCCCGGGCTGTGGGGCATCGCCATGGTGGCGCCGGGCTGGGGGCTCGGGCTGTGGCTGACGCTGCTGTTCTTCCTGGGCGCCTTCATCATGCGCGGCGCGGGCTGCGTGGTGAACGACCTGTGGGACCGCGACATAGACGCGCGGGTGGAGCGCACGCGCGGCCGGCCGCTGGCCTCGGGCGCGCTCAGGCCGCGCCAGGCGGTGGTGTTCCTGGCGGTTCTCTGCGCGCTGGGGCTGCTGATCCTGCTGCAGCTCAACCCGCTGGCCATCCTGCTGGGGGTGCTGTCGCTGGTGCCGGTCGCGCTCTATCCGGCGGCCAAGCGCGTCACCGACTACCCGCAGCTTGTCCTCGGCTTCACCTTCGGCTGGGGCGCGCTGATGGGCCCGGTGGCGGCTTCGGGCACGCTGGGGCTGGCGGCGGTCGCGCTCTATGCCGCGGTGATCCTGTGGATCCTGGGCTATGACACGATCTACGCGCATCAGGACCGCGAGGATGACGCGATGGTGGGCATCCGCTCCACCGCGCTGAAATTCGGCGCCCGCACCCGGCCCTTCCTGGCCGTCTGCTACCTGGGCGCGCTGGCGCTGCTGCTTCTCGCGGGCTGGCTGGCCGGGCTTTCCTTCTGGTTCGTCCCGGCGCTGCTGCCGGCCGCGGCGCTGCTGGGTTTCCAGATCATCGCGCTGGACATCCGCGACCCGGCCCGCTGCCTGTGGCTGTTCAAGCTGAACCGCGAGGTCGGGCTGCTGGTCGCCGCCGCCATCCTGCTCGGCCGGCTGTGAGGGACCCCGCGGCCTTCATCGCCGCGCAGACCATCCCGGCCGCCGCGCCGCTGGTGCCGGAGATCCGGCTGCACCTCGCCACCGAGATCACCCCCATCTGGCAGGCCAGCGAGGCCTTCCTGCAGCAGGCCGGCATCGAGCCGCCCTTC
>SKWC01000037.1 GCA_007129145.1 Rubritepida sp. | reverse complement strand
TGGCAGGATCCGGATGCCCCCTTCACCACCCCTGGAATCAACGGAGGGGACGGGGCCTGGGATCTCGGGCCCAACGGCTCCATCGAGGTCTCCCTGCCCTTCGGTCCCGCGCCTCCGGCGGGCCTCTCCTACAATGTGGAGTTCCACGTGGAGATCATCAACTACGAGGGGCTCCTCAAGCGCCCCGCCCTTTCGGTCGTCGATCAATCCATCGACGGTCTGGACCAGACGGCCGAACTCGTCGAAAACGACGTTTTCTTCGGCGGCTACTTCCAAGTCGTCTGGACGGGAACGGTCGCGGCGGTGGAGGAAACCGGCATGACCTTCCGCCTCGACTCCGATCCCTCCGGTTCCCTCATCGACGCGATCGTCATCCACACCCGCTACACTCTCAACAAGGCTCCCGCCACCGTCACCCTCGGCAACCTGGAGCAGCTTTTCGACGGCTCGCCCAAGGCCGTGACCGTCTCGACGGACCCGCCCGGTCTTTCCGTAGTCGTCACCTACAACGGCGCCCCCACTCCGCCGACCAATACCGGCAGCTACGAGGTCGTCGCCACGGTGGACGACCCAATCTTCGCCGGAGTCGCGACCGGAATCCTCCAGATCGCCAACGACACGCAAAGCATCAGCTTTCCGGCCATTCCGGACCAAATCGCCACTGCCACCGTCACTCTGACCGCAACCGGCGGGGGCTCCGGAAATCCTGTCGTCTTCACCGTGGACTCGGGTCCCGGCCTCGTCGGGCCCGGCAACCTCCTCTCCTTTACCGGAGCCGGCGAAGTCAGCGTGACGGCGACGCAGCCTGGCGACGCGAACCATCTCCCCGCTCCTCCGGTGACCGTCACCTTTCAGGTATCCAGGGCTGAGGCCACCGTGACTCTGAACAGCCTCGCCCAGACCTACGACGGGACGCCAAAGCCCGTCGGCGCGACGACTACCCCACCGGGACTTGCGGTTGCCTTCTCCTACGACGGCGCCCCCAACGCCCCCGTTGCCGCCGGCAGCTACGCAGTGGTCGGAACCATTGACGACCCCATCTACGAAGGCAGCGCCACCGGCACCCTGGTCATCGCCAAGGCCCCGCAGAGCATCACCTTCGCCCCCGTCGGCGACCAAGTCGCCAACGCCAACGTGAACCTCGCCGCCACCGGAGGCGGGTCGGGGAATCCGGTGACCTTCGCGGTCGATTTCGGTCCCGCGCAGATCGGGGCGGGCAACGTCCTCTCCTTCACCGGCGCGGGTCCGGTCAGCATCACCGCATCGCAGGCAGGTGGCGACAACCACCTTCCCGCTCCCGAGGTGACGCGATCCTTCGTCGTGAGCAAGGCCACGGCCACGGTGACCCTCGCCAACCTTTCCCAGACCTTCGACGGCACTCCCCGCTCGGTCGGGGCCACCACCGATCCAGCCGGTCTCGCGGTCGCTTTCACCTACGACGGAAACCCAACCGCGCCCATCGGCGCCGGCAGCTACGCGGTAGTCGCCAGCGTCGAAGACGCCATCTACGAGGGCAGCGCGACCGGCACCCTCGTCGTCGCCAAGGCCGAACAGACGATCACCTTCGCTCCGATCGCCGACCAGCTCGCCACCGCAACCCTCAACCTCTCGGCAACCGGCGGGGGCTCGGACAACCCCGTTCTCTTCGAGGTCGTCGACGGGCCCGCGAGCATCGGCGCGGGCAACATCCTGAGCTTCACGGGGGCCGGCTCGGTCACGATCAAGGCCACCCAGGCGGGAGGCGAAAACCACCTCGCCGCCCCCGAGGTGCTCCGAACCTTCAACGTGGCCAAGGCCATGGCGACCGTCACCCTCTCCGGGCTGGCCCAGACCTTCGACGGCGATCCGAAGCCAGTCGGAGCGACGACCACGCCGCCCGGCCTGGACGTGGCCATTACCTACGACGGAAACTCCGCCGCCCCGACTGCCGCCGGCAGCTACGCCGTCGAGGCGACGGTGGAGGACTCGCTCTACGAAGGTTCCGCCTCGGGCACGCTCGTCATCGCCAAGGCTGCGCAGACCATCGACTTCCCCCCCATCGCGAACCAGCTCGCCACCGCCACGGTGAATCTGTCCGCGACGGGCGGAGACTCGGGCAATCCCGTCATCTTCGCCGTCACCGACGGCCCCGGCTCCATCGCGGCGGGCAGCACCCTCACCTTCACCGGCGCCGGAACCGTCACGATCACGGCGTCGCAGGAGGGAAGCGACGACTACCTCGATGCCACCGCCGTGAGCCGTACCTTCACCGTCTCGAAAGCCAGCGCAACCGTGGCGGTGTCCGACCTAAACCAAACCTACGACGGCGATCCCAAGCCGGTCTCGACCAGCACCACCCCGGCGGGGCTTGCCGTGGTCACCACCTACGACGGGGAGCCGGATCCACCCGTCAACGCGGGCAGCTACGCGGTGGTGGCGACGATCGACGACCCCGTCTACGAAGGCAGCTCGGTCCGGGTTCTCGTCGTAGCGAAAGCCTCCCAGTCGATCGACTTCGCCGCGATCCCCAACCAGGTCGCAACGGCTACGGTGAACCTGTCGGCCACCGGAGGAGATTCCGGCAATCCGGTCACCTACGCGGTATCGACCGGCCCCGCCTCGATCGATGCGGGCAACGTGCTTTCCTTCTCGGGAGCCGGAGCCGTGAGCGTCACTGCCTCGCAGGCCGGCGACGAGAACTACCTTCCCGCGCCCGAAGTCACCCGAGCCTTCACCGTCACGAAGGACGGGGCCACGGTCCAGCTCGCCGACCTTTCGCAAACCTACGACGGCACCCCGAGGGCCGCCAGCGCCACCACGACGCCGGCTGGACTGACCGTTGCGCTTACCTACGACGGAAACCCCACCCCGCCCACCGACGCAGGAAGCTACGCCGTCGTGGCCACGATCGACGACCCCGTCTACGAGGGGACCGCCAGCGGCAGCCTCGTCGTCGGCAAGGCGTCCCAGACGATCGATTTCCCCGCCATCGCGAACCAACTGACCACCGACACCGTGAACCTGGCGGCC
>SKWC01000289.1 GCA_007129145.1 Rubritepida sp. | reverse complement strand
CCGGCCCGGCGCGCCAGGTCGTCGCCGCCGCGGCCAGCAGCACGAGGCCCCCCGCGCGCAGCCAGAAGGCATCGCCGATGCGCGAGCGCATCACCGCCTGCCACACATCGGGGTCCGTCATGCTGGCACCCGCCGTCAGCACCAGCACCCGCAGCGCCAGCGCCAGCACCGACAGGCCGAGGCCGGCCAGCAACGCCACGAGCAGGGTCCGGCGCAGCCTCCCCGCCTCGTCGGGCAGCAGGCGGTGGCCGAAGCCGATGGCGAACAGCGCAAGCCCCGCCGCGCCGATGGTCGCGACATAGTAGGCCGCGCGGACCACCACGCCGAGCCCGTCGAGGAACGAGGGATCGGGCTGGAGATATTCGAGGATCATCGGCCGGGGGCGGGTGCGATGCGGAAGGGGATGACGCCGCCGACCGGGTGGCCATCGGCCGAGATGATTCGCCACTCCGCTCGGTAATCGCCGGGTGGGAGCGGCGGCAGCGCGATGGTCTCGCTGCGGGCGGCGCGGATGCGGCGGCGCGGCAGTTCCACCTCCTCGCCGGCCGGGCCGTAGAGCCGCAGCGCCGTCAGCTGCACGGATTCGGAGAAATGCAGCTCCATGCGCTCGGGCGCGCGCTCCAGCACGGCGCCCGCGGCGGGAGAGGACCGGCGCAGCTCGGAATGCGCGGCCGCGGGCAGGGCAGGGAGGGCCAGCGGGAGGGCCAGCGGCAGCGCCAGCAGCGCGCGGCGCTTCATCGGGCGGGAAGGCGCCGCAGGATCGCCTGCATCTGCGCGATCTCGCGCTCCTGCTCGCGGATGATGGCCTCGGCCAGCGCGCGCACCTCCGGATCGGCGCCGTGCTCCAGCACGACGCGCGCCATCTCGATGGCGCCCTGGTGGTGCGGGATCATGCCGGCCACGAAGTCGCGGTCGGGGTCGCCCGTATAGGCGATGGCCATGTCGCGGTGCATGCGGTCATTGGCGGCCATGAAGGCGCGGGTCGCGGGCGTGGTCGCGGCGGGTGCCGGCGCGGCGGGGGCGTGCGCGCCATGGCCATGCCCCTGCATCATGGGCGCGGGCTGCCCATGGCCGTGATGCGGCTGGGCCTGCACCAGCAGGGCGCCGCCGAAGCCGAGGCCGACCAGCGCGAGGGCCGCAAAGCCCAGCGTGAGGGGACGAAGCATGTGTGTGTGTCCTTGAAATGACCGGCGCGGCGCGCGGCCATGGGGTGAAAGGGGCGGATGCGCCTCAAGCGGTGGCGGGGGTCGCCTCCCACCCATCGGCGCGCAGCGCGGCGATGAGGGCTTCCGCATCGCCCTCCACCTCCACCCGCCGATGTTCCAGATCGAAGCGCGGCTCGCGGCCCGGCGCGACCTCGCGCAGGGTGGCCGCCACGCCCTTGGCGCAGCCGCCGCAGGTCATGTTCTGGATCACGATGGTCGCCATGGGATAGAAGCTCCGTCCTTGAGCGGCCAGTCTGCGGGCCTACCTCTGTAGGAAGGTCAAGCGGCATCTTCGCGCCGCCGCGCGCCATGCTATGGAACCCGCGGTCAGGGGGAGTGGCGATGTCCAGCGCGACGCAAGGCACGGATGTCGCCGTCATCGGCGCGGGCATCGTGGGCATCGCGGTGGCGCATGCGCTTGCCACCCGGCAGGGCGTGGCGCGCCTCGTGCTGCTCGACCCCGCCGAGCCGATGGGCCTCACCTCCGCGCAATCGGGCGAGAACTACCGCAACTGGTGGCCGCACCCCGTCATGCGCGCCTTCACCGACGACGCCATCACGCTGCTGGAGCAATTCGCGCGCGACAGCGGCAACCGCCTGCGCATGACGCGGCGCGGCTATGCGCTCGCCACCCGCCGCGCCGCGCCCGAGGACCTCTTCGCCGCCCTGGCGCGCGGCTACGGGGAAGGGGCGGACGCGCGCATCCGCTTCCATGATGGCGCGGGCGCGGCCTACCGCCCCGCCGCCTCGGCCGATTGGGAAGCGGCACCCGATGGCGTGGACGTGCTGATGGGTGCGGCCCTGGTCCGCGCGCATTTCCCCTCCTACGCGGCCGATGTCGAGACCGTGCTGCACATCCGCCGCGCCGGCGACATCAGCGGCCAGCAGATGGGCGCCTGGATGCTGGAGCGCATCCGCGCCGCCGGCGGGCGGGTGCTGCGCGCGCGGGTGCGGGGCATCGGCGGCGGCGCGCCCTTCGCCCTCGACCTCGAAGGGCCGGAGGGCCGGGCCACGCTGCGGGCGGATCGCATCGTCAACGCCGCCGGCCCGTTCCTGGGTGATGTCGCGGCCATGCTGGGCGAGGAGCTGCCGGTGCAGAACGTCTTCCAGCAGAAGATCGCCTTCGAGGACCGTGCCGGCGCCATCCCGCGCGCCATGCCCTTCTCGATAGACCTCGACGGCCAGCACATTCCCTGGACCGAGGATGAGCGCGCGGAACTGGCCGCCGACCCCGCCGCGCGCCACCTGACCCTGCCCATGCCGGGCGGCATCCATTGCCGGCCCGAGGGCGGGGATGGCGGAAGCTGGGTCAAGCTCGGCTGGGCCTACAACCGCGCGCCCTCCTACCCGCGGGCGGAGGCGCCGCCCATGGTCCCGCATTTCCCCGACATCGTCCTGCGCGCGGCCGGCCGGCTGAACCCCGCGCTCGATGCCTATGTCGGCCGGCTGCCGCGCGGTGCGCGGCATTACGGAGGCCACTACACCATGACCCCCGAGAACTGGCCGCTGATCGGCCCGATGCGCACGCCAGGCGCCTTCATGGCCGGCGCGCTGTCGGGCTATGGCACCATGGCGGCCACCGCGACGGGGGCGCTCTGCGCCGCCTGGATCGCGGATGCGCCGCGCCCCGCCCATGCGGATCTGTTCACCCTGGCCCGCTATGACGACCCCGCGCTGATCGCGGCGCTTCGCGCCGATGAAACCAAGGGCGTGCTGTGAAGGGGGTACTGTGATGGCGCGGCTCGCCATGATCGGCTGCGGCGCGATCGGCGGCGCCGTGGTCGAGGCGCTGGCGGCGCTGCCCGCCCCGCGCCCCGAACTGGTGG
>SKWC01000286.1 GCA_007129145.1 Rubritepida sp. | reverse complement strand
CGATGCCGGGCGGCAGGCCGCGGTAGTCCACGGCGGTGACCTGCACGCCCAGCGCGCGCTGGATCACCTCCATGCTCATATGCGCGAAGCTGCCGATGCCGGCGCGCAGGTAGTTCAGCTGGCCCGGGCGGCTGCGCGCCAGCGCCGCGAATTCCTCGACCGTGCGCGCGGGCGAGGCCTCCGGCACCACGAGAAGCGACACGCTGCGCGAGACCATCGCGACACCCTGGATGCTGTCGAGCGGATGGAAGCCTGCGCTCGGCGTCAGGATGGGCGCCACGATGTTGCCGAGCGAGGCCATCAGCCATGTGTAGCCGTCGGCCGGCGAGGCATTGAGCGCCTGCGAGCCGATGATGCCGCCCGCCCCGGCGCGGACCTCGACGACGACGGGCTGGCCCAGCTCCGCCGAGAGGTCGTCGGTCAGCGCGCGCATCACGACATCCACGATGCCGCCCGCCGGGAAGGGGCAGATGAAGCGGATCGGGCGGTTGGGGAAATCCTGCTGCGCGATCGCGGGCGAAGCGAGCAGCGCGCCCGATGCGGCGAGCAGCGTGCGGCGGGGGGTGGTCATGCGGAGGCCTCCGTGGCTGTGCGGGTGTCGAGGAAGCGCAGCACGGTGCAGAGGCCGCGCTGCATGTGGTGGTGCAGTTCCTGCTTCAACGCCTCCGCGTCGTCGCCGAGGGCGAGGCGGAGGTAATCGTCATGCGCGTCGCGCCGCGGGCCGCTGCGGCCATGCGCGCGGTGATGCGCGGCCCAGTAGAGCTGCAGCCGCCCGCGCAGGCCGCCCCAGGCCGAGAGCAGCAACCCGTGGCCGGCGGCCTCGTAGGCGAGGCCGTGCAGCGCCAGCTCCGCCTCGATGCTGGCGGTGTCGTCGCCGGCATCGATCGCGGCGTTCAGCGCCGCGTGGCGGCGGGTCAGCTCGGTGCGGAAGGCGCGGTCGCGCCGTGGCCAGAGCTGCTCATAGGCGAACACCTCCAGCGCGGTGCGCAGCGTATAGAGTTCGCGCGCCACCTTCGCATCCAGCGGCGCGACGCTCACGCCGCCCCAGGCGCGCGGCTGCACCAGCAGCCCCTCGTCGAGCAATTCGCGGATGGCCTCGCGCAGCGGCGCGCGGCTGATGCCCAGCTCGCGGGCGATGCCCAGCTCCACCACCGCCGCCCCCGGCTCCAGGCGCCCCGACAGGATCGCCTCGCGCAGCGCCGATGCCGCCCGGTCGCGCAGCGTCAGCCGCGGCAGCGGCGCGATGCTCATGCCGCCGCTTGGTCCTTCAGCGCGGCATAGAGGCCGCGCAGCCGCGCGGTGACCGGCCCCGGCAGCGGCTGCGGCAGGGCCCGGCCGTCGATCGCGCAGACGGGGGTGAGCCCGCCGAAGGTGCCGGTGACGAAGGCCTCCTCGGCGCCGTACACGTCCATCAGCGTGAAGTTCGCCTGGCGGACCGGGATGCCGTTGTCGCGGCACAGCGCGATGACATGGCCGCGGGTGATCCCGTGGAAGCAGTAGTCCCCGGTCGAGGTGCAGACCTCCCCGCCGCGCACGAAGAAGAAGTTCGTCGCGTTGCAGGAGGAGACGAAGCCGTTCGGATCGAGCATCAGCGCCTCGTCGGCGCCGGCCTCGATCGCCTGCAGCAGCGCGGTGATCAGGTTGAGGCGGCTGTGCGAGTTCAGCCGCATGTCGAACATGTCCGCCGGCGAGCATCGGATGGTCGAGGTGAACAGCGTCAGGCCCCGGGTGACGATGGCCTCGCTCGGCTGCTTCCATTCCGCGACGATGACGAGTGTGGCGCGGCCGATGGTGTGGCGCGGGTCCTGGTTCGGCGTCTTCTTGAGGCCGCGCGTCACCATCAGGCGCACATGCACGCCGTCGGTCATGCCGTTGGCGGCCAGGGTGGCGTGCAGCGCCTCGGTCAGCTCGGCACGGCTGCGGCCGATGTCGAGCGCGATGGCCCGCGCCCCCTCGAACAGCCGGTCGAGATGCGCATCCAGGAACACCAGCGTGCCCTTGTGCAGCCGCACCCCCTCCCACACCCCGTCGCCCAGGACGAAGCCGGCGTCGAACACCGACACCCGGGCCTCGTTGCGCGGCACGAGGTCGCCGTTCACATGGACCCTCACGCTGGCGTTGCGCGGGTCGGCGGAGAAATCCTGGCTGCCGGCCATCAGGCGCGGGTTCCGGCGGGGTGGCGCATGGGCTGCTCCTGCATTGTCGACCATCGACAGTCGCGCCCGCGAGGAGGGCGCGTCAAGGGTCGCCTTCGCCCGCTGCCGTGGATGCACGCGGCGGGCCGGGCCGCCCTTGCTGCCCGCCGCCCGTGTCGGCGACGCCACCATTGCCGTTGTTCATCGGTTCGCCTGCCTCGACATCACACCGAGCATCACAGGATCGATGACCCGCAACGAACGATAGCCGAGCGCGATGGCGCCCTTCGCCTCCAGATCGCGCAGGATGGGCGTGAGCGAATTCCGGGAGAGGTTGGCGACCGCACCCAGTTCCTCCCTGGACAGATTGACCTCGGGATCCGCCGGTGGGGTCGAGTCCCGCAGCCCGGACAGCCGCATGAGGACGGCGAGGAACCGCCGACGACCCTCGGGGATCATCCCGTCGGCGGCAATGCCGGCGGCAAGGTCGTAGTGCTCAAGGGCAAGGCGGCCGCACTCGCGCCAGTACTCGGGCTTGCGGGAAACAAGACCACGCAAGCGGGAGATCGGGACCCCGAAGAAGACGCTCTCCTGCAGGGCCCGGACACCGACCGCCCGTACCCTTCCGTCCAGGATCGGCCCCTCGCCGAGCCAGTGTCCGCGGTGCAGCACGAAGCCCGACCGCATCAAGCGGTCGGAAAGTGCGAACTCAAGCGCGACGCTTCCGGTCTCGATGCCCCCGAGCCCGCCGGGCTCGTCCCCCGCGTGGTAGAGGTACTGGCCGGCCGCGATCCTGTGGGGAGCCGCCCCCTCGAGGAGATCCCGGCGAAATGCCGCCGTGGACCGCGAGAGCCATCCGGTCTCGATCAGCGCCGCAGGCCTGGGCAGAGATTTCATGG
>SKWC01000235.1 GCA_007129145.1 Rubritepida sp. | reverse complement strand
CCGCGGCGCGGGCCGGCGCATCCGCGGCCAGCAGCACCGCCTCGGATGCCGGCGGCGGCGCGGCCGTCGGATCGCGCGCCAGGGGCAGCACGACGCGGAAGGTGCTGCCCGCACCGGGGCTGCTCTCGACGCCGATGTCGCCGCCCAGCTGCTCCGCGATGCGCCTGCAGATCGCAAGGCCCAGGCCGGTGCCGCCGTAGCGGTTGATGATGGTGGTGTCGGCCTGGGTGAAGCTGTCGAAGATCCGCGCCTGCGCCTCGGGCGCGATGCCGATGCCGGTGTCGCTCACCTCGATGGTCAGGCGAAGGCCGCCCTCCGCCTCGGTGGGCGCGGCATCCAGCGCGATCACGATGCTGCCGGTTTCGGTGAACTTCACCGCGTTGCCGGCCAGGTTCAGCAGCAGCTCCCGCAGCAGCCGCGGATCGGCGATGACGGAATGCGGCGTGCGCGGGGTGACGTGGAACAGCAGCCGCAGGCCCTTCTCCTGCGCCTGGCGCGACAGCATCCGCCGCGTCTCGGCCAGCAGCGCCGCGACGGGCACGGGCTCGGCGTTGACTGGCATCCGCCCCGCCTCGATGCGCGAGAAATCGAGGATGCCGTCGATCAGCCCGAGCAGGTTCCGCCCGGCATCCGTCACGGTGCGCGCCATCTCGCGCTGCTCGGGATCGAGGCGCGAGCGCTCGAGCAGCCCGCCCATGCCGATGATGGCGTTGAGCGGTGTCCGCAGCTCGTGGCTGACCGAGGCGAGGAACATGCTCTTCGCCCGGCTCGCCTGCTCCGCCTGCTGCTTGGCCGCGTTCAGCTTGCGGATCAGCGTGCCCGCATAGGCGGGGATGGCGACGAGGCCGAGCAGGAAGCCGCCGGCCAGATGCGGCTGCATGTACCAGAATGGCGTGGTGATCCAGACGCCGATGAAGCCCAGGATCGCGATCGCCATCGCGCCGCGCAGCCAGGCGACGCCGAAGCGGAAGCCGTTGCCCAGGATCACCCAGAGGTAGATCGGCGCGAAGGCGGAGGTGATCTCGCCCCCCACATGCAGTTCCGCGCAGAGGAAGCCCATGTCGAGGCACAGCGCGGTGATGCGGCGCGGGACGTTGGTGGCCGGCCAGCGCAGGATATGCGCGAACAGCCCGATGGCGACGATCCAGTAGAGGCCCGACAGGAGCAGCGCCAGCGGCGGCGCGTCCTCGCTGAACAGATAGACCGAGATGACCAGCGCGAAGGCCAGCCGGTTGAAGCTCATCTCATGCTCGGTGTCGGGGCGGCCGCGCAGCGCGGCGAAGCCGACACGTCTGGGCGCGTCGCTCATCCGGCGGCGAGATGCACGATGTCGGCGTCGAGCATCGCGGTCAGTTCGCCCGCGGTGATCGGCTCGCGAAGGAAGTAGCCCTGCACCTCATCGCAGCCGAGGCGACGCAGCGCCGCCACCTGCTCGGCCGTCTCGACGCCTTCGGCCACCGCCTGCATCTCGAGCCCGCGGGCGAGGCTGATGATCGCGCCGACGATGGCCGCATCCGCACGGTCGCTGTCGAGCCGCGCGATGAAGGTCTGATCGATCTTGAGGCGCTGGACCGGGAAGCTCTTGGCGTAGGCGAGAGACGAATAGCCGGTGCCGAAATCGTCGATCGAGAAGGTGACACCGATCTCCCGCAGCGCGTGCAGCGTCGCCGCCACCTGGTCCACCTTGTCCACCAGCACGCGCTCGGTGATCTCGAGGTCGAGAAGCGTGGGATCGAGCCCGCTGACCGCGAGCGCATCGAGCACCATGTCGTGCACGTCGCGGGTCGCGAACAGGCTGGGCGAGAGGTTGACAGACACCCTGAGCCCGCCCGGGCGCCGCTCCGCCCAGGCGACACCCTGGGCACAGGCCGCGGCCAAGGCCCATTCGGTGATCGGCGCGATCAGCCCGGTTTCCTCGGCCAGGTGGAGGAACTGCGCCGGCGGCACGATACCGCGTTGGGGATGTTGCCAGCGCAGCAGTGCTTCGGCGCCGCAAATGCGGCCCGTGTGGAGCGACACCTGCGGCTGCCACACCAGATCGAAGGCGCGATAGGTCAGCGCGTGGCGCAGTTCGCCCTCCAGGCGCATCGCCTGCTGGGCGGCGGCGTCCATCTCCGTGCGGAAGAAACCGAAGCCTAGCCGCCCGGCCGCCTTGGCGTGGTACATCGCGAGATCGGCGTTGCGGAGCAACTCGTCCGCAGCGGTCGCGTCCGCCGGATAGAGCGTGATGCCGAGGCTCGCGCTGACCGAGATGTTGCGCCCGCCAATCCGGAACGGCTTGCGGAACGCCTCCAGCACACGCCCGGCCAGATGCTCGGCATCCGAGGCGTCGGCAATGTCCTGCTGCAGGATCGCGAATTCATCGCCGCCGAGCCGCGCGATGACATCGCCCTCGCGCACCACCGCCTGGAGCCTGCGCGCCGCCTGCACCAGCAGGCGGTCGCCGGCCTGGTGGCCCAGGGCATCGTTCACTGCCTTGAAGCGGTCGAGGTCCAGGAAATGCAGCGCGAACCTGTCCTTGGACCGGCGCCCGTGGCCACAGCGCTCGCGCAGCCGGTCGCCGAGGTAGGCGCGGTTCGGCAGCGCCGTCAGGGGATCGTGCTGGGCCAGGTGCAGAAGCCGCTCCTCGGCGCGCTTGCGGTCGGTGATGTCGATCGAGGTGGAGAGCACGGCCGACACGCGCCCCGCCGCGTCGCGCAGCGGCGCCTTGGTGGTGTAGAGGTCCAGTCGGACGCCGTCGTGCCGGACCATCGCCTCCTCGAACCCGGGCAGCGCGTCGCCCTCCGCGAAGACCTGGGCATGGAGCGTGCGCGCGAGTGCACCGCGCTCGGCGCCGAACAACCCGGTGACGTCGCGGCCGACGAGGTCATCGGGGGAAAGACCGACCGCCGCCGCCTGGGCGGCGTTCACGAAAACGACGCGCCCCTCGGCGTCGGCGGCGCTGATCATCGCGGGCACGGTGTCGATCAGCTGCCCGAGCGCCTCGCGGCTCTCGCGCATCAGGTCGATGCGCAGCCGCTCCGACGCCTCGAGGTCGAGCCTCAGCCGCTCCGCCTGACGGCGCGCCGCGACCTGGTGGCGCCAGAGCGCGAGGAGATTTCGCACCCGCGTGCGGAACTCCACGTGATCGACCGGCGCCAGCAGGAAATCCGTGGCACCGGCTTCCAGCGCCAGCAGCCGGAACTGGCGGTCGTCATAGACGGTGACGACCACGATCGGCACGTCGGCGGTGCGGGGCATGGCGCGCAGCCGGCGCGTGACCTCGGCGCCGTCGAGGTTCGGCATCTTGAAGTCGGTGATGACGAGGTCGACGTCGTGCGTCTCAAGCCAAGCAAGCGCCAGCAGCGGGTCACCGAAGGCGCGCACCGAGACGCCGGGTTCCACCGATTCAGCCAGGCGCGCGAGAATGCGCTGATTGGTGATCCGGTCGTCGATGATCAGGATTTGCGGCATGCCTTTGACCGACATTCCCCAAGCAGCCTGCCGTCGCACTGTAGGATTGCCCGATGCCGCCCAATGATCAAGCGTTTTTCGCCCGTCGAGACGTCCACCTGCAGCGGAGCCCGGATCTGGACCAGCATGTTCTCGATGCCCCCGGGTTGGCGATGCGGGCAAAAAATGCATGAAATGTTCGGCTTGCCCGGACGGTTGGCATGATCGGAGGGGCGCGGGGCCGTGGGCCCAGCGCCGCGACAGCCCCTCCCGCTTCCGCGACCTCTACGACCGCGGCGGCGAGCTGGCCCCGGCCGCGATCGCGAAGGCCAGGCCGCACCTCAAGGACCGCATGGGGCCAGCCCCGGGTGGCCAACGGCGGACAGGCCCGATGGCGGCAGGTGCGGCGTGTCGCCCTACCGAATTCCCGCCCGCATGAACGACTGCACGAACTGGCGCTGGAACATCAGGAAGCCGAGCAGAAGGGGCGCCGAGGTCATCAGTGTGGCCGCCGATATGATCGCCCAGTCGATCCCCTGGTCGGTGGAAGCGAACACCGAGAGGCCCACCGTCAGTGGCCGCGTCTCGACGCTGTTGGTGATGACGAGCTGCCAGAGGAAGTTGTTCCAGTGATACGATACCGAAATAAGACCGTAGGCCAGGTAGGTCGGACGCGCCAGCGGCACGTAGACGCACAGCAGCACGCCAAGCGTGCCGCAGCCCTCGACGCGGGCCGCCTCCTCCAGCTCCTTGGGCACCTGCATGAAGGCCTGGCGGAGCAGGAAGATGCCGAAGGCAGACGCCATGTAGGGCAGCCCGATCGCGACGATCGTGTCCACGAGGCCGAGGCGGCGCATCGTCGCGTGGTTCTCGACCAGCAGGATGTCGGGCATGATCATCAGCTGCTCGAGCACGAGCCCGAACAGCAGCGACGAGCCCGGGAAGCGGCTGCGCGCGAAGGCGAAGGCGGCGTCGAGGCGGGTTGCGCCCCGCTGGAGACGCCAGTGCCAGCCCATCCCGCCCGCGAGCAGCAGCGCCCCGGCGAGCGCCAGCGGCAGAGCATGGCACGACAGCAGCCCGAGCAGCGCTCCGGTCACGGGTACGCCGCCCGGTCAAGCTCGAAATGCGGGCCGTCCCGAAAGGACGTCCAGTCGCCGCCCCGGACGATCGGCACCGCGAGCGCCCAGGCCGCGGCCGACATGGCGGTGCCGAAGGGCTCGTGAAGCGGCCAGCCTCAGCGGATCTCGCCTGCCTCGACCGTGCCGTCGCCGTCATCCAGCCAGTAGGCGAGATCGACGGCGCGGACGAGGTCGGCGTGGACGACCTCGAGGCGCAGCCGGTCGCGCGGCAGCAGCGTCGCTGTGCTGCGCATCGGCGTTCACGCCCCCGCCGCCGGCACGAGGGCAAGCATCACGCGGACGGTGGTGTCCGCGGTCGGCGCGGCGACTGTGACGATGCCGACCTGGAAATTGCCCGTCGCGGTGGTGGTGAGGCGGCGGTCGGTGTCGTTCCCGAACACCCGCGCGCCGGCGGCCATGGGCTGGGTGGGGTCCTTGGCCAGTCCGAACGCGCCGCGTGAGGCTGCTGCTCGACACCCATGTGCTGCTGTGGTTCGCCGCCGGCTATGAGCAGCTCGGCGCGAAGGCCCGCGAAGCCATCGCCGATCCGGCCAACACCGTGCTGGTCAGCGTGGTCTCGCTGTGGGAGGCCGCCATCAACATCCGGCTTGGCAAGCTCGAGGTCGACATCCCCTCGTTGATCCAGGACAGCGTCGGCGCGGGCTTCGATCTGCTCGATCTGACCCCGGCGCATGTCGAGCGGCTTCTGGCGCTGCCCGTGTCCGAGCGCCACCGCGACCCGTTCGACCATCTCCTCTTGGCGCAGGCCGCGGCCGAGGAAGCGGTGTTGGTGACAGATGACGGGCACGCCAAGCGGTATTGCGTGCCCATTCTCAGGTCGAGGTGATCACGGAAGCGCAACTTCCGCGCCACAGCGCCAGGATACGGCTAACGCTCGCCAGCATCCCGCACATAGTCGGTGCTGTCGCCAGCACTGCCCGCCAGCAGCGGGGTCAGCCACCCGACCTCAACGGCTCCCAAGCCCCCGCGTCTGCCCCACAAGCGCGATCAGCGGCTCGGGGTCATGCGCGAACAGCCTTGCCTCACCCCGTGCCTGCTCGGCGATCTCGTCGAGCTTCGCATCCGCGGCTGGAAGCACGGCGGTGAAGGCCGCGGCCATGCTGCGCAGATCATCCTCGGTCGGCACGTCGCGGCAGAACGCCTCCGCGACCGCCGGATCCCGGATCGCAAGCGCCGCGGGCAGGGTGAGGATTCCGTCGCGCAGATCCTCGCTGCCCCCGCCGCCGAGCGCGGGCAGCCCGCGCACATCGCCGACATCGTCGCAGCCGTGGTACAGACGGCCCAGAAGCCCACCGAAATGGCGCAGCCGCCCGCTGCGGTCCCCGAGGCAGGCGCAGACCTCGAACATCGAGCCGGTGTCCTCGCCGGCGATCCGCCACCAATCCTCATAGCCGAGCGGGCGCCGCCGCAGCCGCCATTGCAGGCATTCCGCCACGCCCAGCCGCTTCAGCAGCTCGGAGAACAGGGCGATTGCGGCAAGGTCGTCACCGAGCTGCAGGTAGCCCTCGGCTACAATGTAGCCCGATGTCATCAGCGCCGGCAGCTCGCCGAAGGCTTCGTGCATGGTCGCGCGGCCGCGCCGCTCCGGCGAGCGGTCCACGATGTCGTCGATCACGAGCGAGACGTTGTGGAACAGCTCGATAACCAGCGCGGAGGTCATGATGGGCGGCGGAATCGGCCCGGGCCCGTGCATGGCGCGGTGGCAAGCGAAGATGGTCAGCGGCCGGAAATACTTCGACCCGCCGAGGAACTGCCACTCCAGCGCGGCACGCATCTCAGGGTCGCAGGCAGCGACCCAGACGGCGATGCGCGCGCGCAGCTCCGCCATCTCCGGTGCGAAGCCCAGCCTGTCTATGACGGATGCGCTGGTGGAATCGATTCCGGCCGGCGCCGTGCTCATGGTTTGACGGCCTGGCGGCGGCGGTAGGGGGCATCCGGCCCCGCCGTCGGGGCCACCCCCTGGGCAACCGCCTCGCCCAGCGCCGCGAGCTCATGCTCCAGCCGCCGCGCCTCCAGCATGGCCGTCTCGCTGACGTCGCGCAGGAAGGCGCGCAGCTGTTCCGCCGCCGCCTCTGGCCGGGCGGTCGTCGTCCCGGCCTGCTCCATCATCCGGGCCGCGGTGGCGGTGGCCAGGATGGCCTGGTGGCGCGCCATGACCTCCGCAAGTCCCTGGCCGTAGCGCAGCGCGCTGCCAAGGGCGATGGAGCCGGCCTGCGCGAGGGCGGGCGCGACATCGAGCGCCTGCCGCGCCGCATCCTGCGCCATCCCTGGCGGATCCGACCGGCCGCCGGCAAAGGGCGCCACCGCATCGGCATAGGCGCGCAGCATCGCCGCGGCCGGTGCCGCAGCGGCGGCAAAGGGATCCTCCACGCCCGGTCGCCCCGGCGCCGCGGATTGCAGCATCGCCGCCCCGAACCCCCAGAGGTCCCGCATCGCGGTGGCGAAAGCCGCTGCCGGATCCGTTCGATCCGCGCTGGAGCCGGAGGTGTCGGTGCCGAAGGGATTGGCGCCGAACGGGTTGGGACCGGTGCTGGACATGGCGGGGTATTCCTCGATTCCGTGTCAGGCTGAGGGCGGATGTCGGCGCGCCAGATCGAGCGCATGGAGGAACGCCATGCCCCACAGCGTGGGCAGGCCGCCGATGCCGTGCAGCAACCGCCGATGCCCATCAAGGGCGCGCCACATCGCCTCCTCCGTCGCGGTGGCACGCAACTCCGGCGGGGCATCCAGCGCGTCGGCGGTGCGGGCGGCAGCCGCACCCGATTCAACGGCCACGGCGCGCATCGCCCGCACACCGACCTCAAGGCTGGCGGCCAGCAAGGCCGCGTAGGCTTGGCCCGCCGTCGCGATCATCCGCGGATACCCGTTCTCCATGGTCGCGCGCGGCTCCTCCATTGCGGTAGCGTTCTGCCCAAGACCACCCTGGAACGGGAGAGGTGCGCATGGCAATGCTCTTCAAGACCGAGGAGCCCTATCCTCCCGAGCCCAGCGGGCGCCCGCATGTGATCGTGGTGGGCGCAGGCGTCGCCGGCCTGGCCGCGGCCCACCGCCTGCTCGAACGCGGCCATGACATCACGCTGCTGGAGGCAGGATCCTTCCTCGGCGGCAAGCTAGGCGCGCATCGCGAACAGGATGAGTTGCCGATGCTGCGGCCCGATCCCGACGCCGCCGTGCGGTTCGGCAGACGCGACTGCAAGGACTGCACCCGGGCGGGCGGCACCGAGCCCTGCCGCGCCGAGGCCCGTGCCGCCGACTGGCACGAGCACTGCTATCATATGTATCTGACCTGGTATCATAATTTCTGGTCGCTGATGCGCGACATCGGCGTGCTGGAACGCTTCCGGCCGATGACCGACATCTGCCACCTGCGGCCGGATCCCGACGCCCCGGTCATCCGCGCGATCAATCCCGGATCGCCCTGGACAGCCCTGCACAACCTGATGTCCGGCGTCGGCAGCCCCGCCGATGTCCTGCTGCACCAGCAGGCCATGCTCGACCTGCTCGGCACGCCGGCGAGCGCGGATGGCAGCCTCGACCAGATGAGCGTCGCCGGCTTCCTGCTCGACCGGCCCTACACCACGGAAGCCTCGCGCAGCGCCACCCACCGCGTCCTCGCCAAGGCCTTCGCCGCGCCGAGCGCCCTGGCCTCCGCAGCGACCTACAAATCATTCCTGAAATACGGCGCCCGCCTGCCGGAGCCCACCATGTGGCTGCTCGACGGCAACACGGAGGAGGCGATCTTCTCGCCCTGGCTGAAGGCGCTGGCGACGCTCTCGGGGCGCTTCACCATCGACTGGCGCTACCAGCAGGAGCGGCCGGCCTATCGCGCGGCGCTGGATCACTTCGCCGCCCTCGGGCGCTCGGCCGCAGAAGCCGACCGGATGCCCTCCTTCACGCTGATGCCGCTGCGCCGCCTCGCCGGCATCGAGATCGACCGCCGCACCGGGGAGCTGCTGCTGCGCGTCGAGGGGCTCGACGTCTCGCCCAGCGTGCAGCCGGAGCTTCAGGAAGGCCGCTCACCCTTCCAGCGCGCGGTGTGGCGGTTCGCCGGTTCCGTCATCCTCGCGGTGCCACCGCGGCAGCTCTCCCGGCTGGTGCACAGCCGGGCGCTCGACCTCGATGCCGATCATGATGCCTGCCTCGCCGCCGCCGATCCCGCGCTCGCCGATGTCGCGCGGCTGACGGGCGCGCCGATCATGGCGCTCGACATCTGCTTCCGGCGACCGCTCGCCCGGCCGGTGCCGCCGGGCATCGTCCTCCTGCTCGATTCCCGCTTCGAGATGAGCATCTACGACAATGCGCAGATGTGGCGCGATGGCGCCGGCGAGGGCGGCCTGCCGGTGCTGAGCGTCTGCGCCTCCGACGCCGCGCCGCTGATGCCCTTCGTGGACAAGCCGGGCGGGGCGCAGGTGATCGTTGGCCTGCTGCTGCGTGAGTTGCAGCGCTACATCCGCTTCGACGCGGAAGCCGACATCCTGCATTGCCGCACGCATCTGCAGACCAACGCGGGGGAGGAGCTGTTCATCAACGCCGTCGGCACCTGGAAGCACCGCCCGCGCACCACCACGGCCATCCCCAACCTGTTCATCGCCGGTGACTTCGTGCAGACGCCGGTGGATGTCGTCACCATCGAGGCGGCGGCGATGAGCGGACTGATGGCGGCCGAGGCGGTGCGCCGGGCCACCGGATGCGGCCGCCCCGTGCCGATCGCCCTGCCCGACAGCCACCCCGTCTCGATGATGGCGGCGGCCGCCGCCATGAGCCGTCCGCTCGCCCACGCCGTGCGCGCGGCGTCCGGCTGGGATGAGGCGCTGCGCCGCGGCTATGCGCGGCTGTTCCCCGGCTCCTGAGGCAGCAGCGGCACGGGCTCCTCCAATTCGCAGGCCATGTGCTCGGTCCAGCCATTGGCGGCGGGCGGGCGGTCGGCCAGGCCGAGCCCGCGCAGCGTGTCGCACAGGCAGGCCATGCCTCCCGCGCACAGGCAGCCGGCCGCCATGCCCTCCTCACGGCACGCGGGCAGGCTGATCGTCACCGCGCCGCCATACTGCATGCCTTCCCCCGCGCCGTCGCGGCGCAGCATGGAGCGGGCCGGCGCTTCCGGCCCTGCCGGCAGCCCATGCGGCTCGACCATCGAATAAACCACGCTCGGCATCGCAGCGCTGCGGCCGGCGCCGAAGCGCGGAAAGCCGAGTTCCAACGTGCGCGGCGGCACCACCGTGCTCGGGCGGATTTCGCCCACGCGGAAGCGCACGCGATCCGCGCCGTAGCCAACGGCGATCCCCGCACCGGCCGGACCGGCCAGCCGGCTGTCCCGGAAATCCTTGCGAATCCCCCAGATCTGGCGCGCCGCCGGGATGGAATGAGCATCCGTCACCACGAGCCGCAGGAAGATCTGGCCCGGGTCGCTGACGCTGCCGCGCGCCGGGCAGACGGCCAGGGTGAGCGCGATCTCCTGCGTCACGCCGAAATCCGAGGCGCGGTAATCCGAGGCGAGCAGGCTGACCATCGCAGCCCCCGCGCCAACCTCCACCGGCGCGAAGGCGTCCAGCATCGCGGCGGGCTGGTGCCCGAGTTCCACCGACTGCCGCAGCAGGCCCCAGGCGACCTCGACCGGCACGAACCACACCGCCCAGGCCTGCGACGCGTCGAGCACCCGCGCCGGCAGCAGGAAGGGCGCCCCGTAATGGAGCGGCGGCATGGCGAGGCTGGCGGGATCCCCCACAAAGCCGGCGCAGGCCGCAAGTTCCCGGCGCTGCTTCTCGGCCAGGCTGGCGTCGAGGACGACGCGCGTCACCGTGCTGACAGGATGCGTCCCCTCGATGGCCAGGCCGATTTCATTGAGGCTGGCATGCTGCGGCGCATCGAGGCGCGCGGCGGCATCGGCCGCCGCTGCGGCAGGAACCGCGAGCAGCCCGGCGGCCAGCGTCGCGCATTCCTCGGCCATCTCCGCCGCGATGATCTCCGGGCTCCACGGGCCCAGCAGGCCGCGTGCCGCGCTGCCCGCCATGCGCGTGGCGGCGGCCTCGGCCAGCAGCAGCGGCCGGCGCAGCATCTCCCGCGCCAGGGTCGCATAGGCGTCGCCGACGCGCAGCATGTCGAGCGCCGTCACGCGCGGCTGGCCCAGCACATGGCGATAGGGTGTGCTCATCGGCGTGTCCTCGCCTGTCGGGCGCAGTGTCGCCCCGCCGAATGCGCGGGATCAAGCCGGGAGCGCCGCGCGCAAGCGCACCGCGGCACCGGGCCACTTGCCGATCCCCCGCGCCACCAGCATGACACCCAGCGCGCTGAGCAACGCCACCATCAAGAGCGGCACGACGGATGAACCGGCGTGCACGATGCCGGCCGCCACCAGGGGCGGGCCCAGGAACAGGCCGAGTGCGCGGCTGGTGTAGAGCACGCCGATGACGGTGCCCGCCCTTCTGCCGCCGAAGCGATCGGTCACGGCACTCGGCAGCAGCGCGACGAAGCCGCCTTGGACCACGCCGAAGAGCAGCGCGAAGATCTGCAGATGCAGCAGGCTGGCCGCGAAGGCCCAAGCGGCCATCGAAGCCGCGAGCACCGCGCAGCAGGCGAGGAACACGCGGGCCCGGCCGAAGCCATCCGCGGCTGCCGCCAGCACGAAGCGGCCCGCGATGGAGCCGATGCCGATCAGCCCCAGCAGGGCCAGGCCATCGGTCAGCCCATGACCCAGCGACAGCGCCGTGTCGGCGATCAGCACATAGGGGATCGCGACCGGCACCGACAGCAGCATGGTGCCGCAATAGAGCTGGGCGAAGCCGCGGCTCGCCATGGGCACAGGGGGC